>CAMPIQ010000025.1 GCA_946886475.1 uncultured Chitinophagales bacterium
CTTTTTCAGATCCAGGCATTCCCTTATAAATGGTTGAAACCATTAAAAAAATCCTGGAAACCTTTACCCATGGTTGAAACCGTGGGCTATGGGAAGAACCTCTATTCAATCAGCGGCCATCCCTACATCCGTGATCCCAAAACAAATTACCATCACCCATACCTCCGTAGCCATCAGCGGCCATCCCTACATCAGTGATCCCCCAAGTATTAATCTCCTCAAAAAAAGCAACCATCACCCCAATCATCCGCGGCCATCAGTGGCCATCCCTACATCCGTGATCCTCCAAGTATTAATGTTCCTCAAAAAAAAGCAACCATCACCCCAATCATCCGCGGCCATCAGTGGCCATCCCTACATCCGTGATCCTCCAAGTATTAATGTTCCTCAAAAAAAAGCAACCATCACCCCAATCATCCGCGGCCATCAGTGGCCATCCCTTCATCCGTGATTCTCCGTGATCCTCCGTGATCCAAAAACACAAACCATCACACGTATAATCCGCGATTTTCCCTCATAAATCTGTGCAATCCTTATAAATATTATATAAATCCTCATAATCTGTGCAATCCTTGATTACATTTGTCTCCGATGGAATACAATACAACGAGAAACTACCTGACCATGCGGGAGTATGGACGTCACATCCAGAAAATGGTTGAACATATCAAAACCATTGAAGATAAAGAGCGGCGCCAGCGCCAGGCTCAGGTACTGATTGAACTAATGGGTTTTTTAAATCCTCATCTTAAAAACGTTGAAGATTTCAGGCATAAACTCTGGGATCATCTTTTTTATATAAGTGATTTCAAACTCGATGTGGAAAGCCCCTATCCGATCCCTGAAAAAGAAACTTATAAGGCAAAACCTGACCCGCTTCCCTATCCCAAAAGATATCCAAGGTATTCTCATCTTGGTAAAAATCTGGAGCTTGTTATCAATAAGGCTTTGAAAGAGGAAAATCCTGAAAAGCGTCAGGGCTTTGCAAATGCCATCGCATATTATATGAAACTTGCCTACAACAACTGGCATAAAGATGTGGTTCATGATGATGCAATTCAGGGCGAGTTAACGAATATTACCCAGGGACAACTTGAATTTACCAATACGCCATATGTAAAGGCCTATCGTCCTTCGCAGGACCGTGACCGTGACAGAGGTGGTTATGGTGGCAGAAACCAGAGAGGCGGAAAGTTCCAGCAACGTGGCGGTGGCGGTGGCGGCCGTAATGATAAGAGAGGTGGTGGTAAATATGGGAAGAAGAGGTATTAAAAAGCCCCTTACATAATTGCAGGTTGATATTCACGACTTTCAATTTTTACATTCAGAAATAATTTTTCAGCGAAGGGTCCCGGATGTGCCGGGACCTTTTTTTATCGGGCATGGTTGTTAAAGTAATTGCCTTGCAATATGAAATAGTTGTTTTTTTGTACAGAGAAAATTCAAATGAAAGATCAGCATAATAAACAAATAACAGAAAATAAAGGCCGCAACCAGTCGGAAGTACCAGGTAGTGCATCCCAGGTTTTTGAAGTACAAGGCGGAAGAAGATTGAAAGGGGAGATCACTCCGCAAGGTGCAAAAAATGAAGCACTCCAGATCATTAGCGCAGTATTGCTTACCGGAGAAAAGGTTACGATCACCAATATCCCGGATATAATTGATGTAAACAACCTGATAGAATTATTGCAGGCGATGAATGTAAAGGTTGAAAGACCTGACCGGCATACCTGTACTTTTCAGGCGGATGATGTTAACCTCGAGTACCTCACAACCGCTGCGTTCAGGAGTAAAAGCGGTATGTTGCGGGGTTCTGTTATGCTTGCCGGACCCATGCTCGGCAGGTTTAAAAAAGCCTACATCCCCAAACCGGGAGGCGACCGCATTGGACGCAGGAGGCTGGATACTCATATCATCGCCTTTGAAAAATTAGGGGCAACATACGAACATGTACATCACGAAGGTTATTTCTCTTTTACAACAAACGGATTAAAAGGAAGATACCTCTTACTTGATGAACCATCAGTAACCGGTACGGCCAATATAGTTATGGCCGCCGTACTGGCCAGGGGGGCAACCGTTATTTACAATGCGGCATGTGAACCTTATGTTCAACAGCTTTGTAAAATGCTGACGAGAATGGGTGCCCAGATAACGGGCATTGGCAGCAATCAGCTGGTGATACAGGGCGTAGATAAACTGCATGGTACACAGCACCGCATTTTACCCGACATGATCGAGATAGGTTCTTTTATCGGGCTTGCGGCCATGACGCAAAGTGAAATCAGGATAAAAGATGCCAGTGTGGAATACCTCGGTATCATACCTGAAAAATTCAGGCAACTGGGTATCCGTTTAGATTTTGTTGGTGATGATATTCATATACCTGCACAAGAGGTCTATGAAATACAAAGTTATCTTGATGGAGGTGTGCTTACTATTTACGACCACCCCTGGCCCGGGTTTACACCCGACCTCCTCAGCATTGTATTGGTTGTAGCCACCCAGGCGAAAGGATCCCTGCTGGTTCATCAGAAAATGTTTGAAAGCAGGTTGTTCTTTGTTGACAAGCTGATTGAAATGGGTGCACAGATCATTTTATGCGATCCTCACCGGGCAGCCGTGATTGGTCTTGAAAGAAAATTCAATCTGCGCGGCATCAAAATGAGCTCGCCTGATATACGTGCCGGTGTTGCATTGCTGATTGCCGCTTTAAGTGCAGATGGAAAAAGCATTATTCAGAACATTGACCAGATTGACCGGGGATACCAGTACATTGATCAAAGACTGCGGGCCCTGGGCGCAGACATTCAGAGGGTGTGATCTTCTTAATGAAAGTTTTATTTCACCCACTGAACCTTTTCATCAACCGGAGCACGGTTCTTTGCAGGTGAGGGCACTGCAACATAGCCGATGTAAAAGAATCCGAGTAGCTTATCGTCATTTTCCAGTCCAAAAAAAGGTTTTGCTTTTTCATTGTAGGTTACACCACCTGTTGTCCAATATCCTCCCAATCCATAAGCTGCTACGGATAAATAAATATTCTGAACAGCTGTGGCAGTGGCACAGATCTCCTCCACTTCAGGAAATTTTTTATTGGGATCACGCTTCATACAAATAGCAATTACATGAGAAGCCTTCAATGGATTGGATTTTAAATTCTCATAAGTGGCAGGCTTAAAATTCTCTCCGGCTGATTCTTTGTATAATTCACTTTGGAAAGTGGCGAGCCTGGATAAACCTTTATTTGTAAACACAATAAATTTCCAGGGTTGCAGATTACCATGACTTGGCGCACAGGTGGCATTTTCCATGATCTGTTCAATGATCCCGTCGGGAATATGTTTTCCCTCTTCAAACTGTTTTGGAAATACGGACCGGCGATTCCTTAGTAAATGGTTGATCTCATTTAAATTATAATCCATGTGCAAATTTGCCTGTTTGTTTCTAAAAAACAGGATTATTTAAATGTAAAAATCTGACACGATGTTATTCGTAGATACTTTCAATGCTCCTTTCATATCCCTGTTGCTGCTTTGGTAATGATTTATCTATATGGTCTTGTGCTTTATTCTGTTTTTTGAATAAATAAAAGCGCATGAAAAGAGTTTTAGGGCTGGTGGCAATATTATGTTTCGCATTAATTTCCAATGCCCAGTCACAAAGAGGTAAGGTTACCGTGCATATTGTGAACGAAATGAACACACCGGTGGAAAGTGCCACGGTTGAAGTTTTAAAAAGCATGGATTCTTCGCTTGTAAAGATCGCGCTGACTGATAAATCGGGCATGGCTGAATTTGATAACCTTTCATTCGACCAATACTTTATCAGAACCAATGCGGTTGGTTTGGTTACAGGCTTCAGTATGGAATTTACCATCAATGAAACGCAACCCGGTGTTGTATTGCCATCCATCAGCCTTAAAAACAAGCCGGCTACGGAAATGCAGGGTGTAACGGTAACTGCCAAAAAACCTTTTATTCAAAAACTTTCGGACAGGATAGTGGTGAATGTAGATAACAGCATTGTAAACGTGGGCAGTTCAGCCCTTGATGTACTGGAAAGATCTCCCGGGGTAACGGTAGATCAGAATGATGCCATCAGCCTGAGAGGCAGGAGTGGCGTCATTATAATGATCGATGGAAAGCCATCGCCTATGTCGGGTGCAGACCTTGCCAATTATTTGCGCGGCTTACCCAGCAATTCCATTGAGCGGATCGAGATCATCACCAACCCTTCTGCCAAATATGACGCGGCAGGTAATTCGGGCATCATAGATATCCGCATGAAGAAAGACCAGCGATTAGGTACCAATGGAACATTTACACTTGGTTACGGACAGGGAGTTTATCCAAAAGCAAATACAGGAGCCACCTGGAATTACCGGAACAAATTCATGAACATCTTTGGTAATTATAATTATGCATACCGCGAAAACCTAAACCATCTCATCATCAACCGTAATTTTTATGAAAATGGGGTCTTCAAAGGTTCTGATGACAAGGATAATCATGCATGGATGCCCTTTAACGCTCATGCGGCGCGGCTTGGTGCTGATTTCTTCCCTTCCAAAAAATCCATCATCGGTTTTGTGGTCAATTCCAACTTCAACCGGTTTAAACGCAGGGCAACTATCAGCACCATGGTGAATGATATTTATCACCAGCCGGATTTCAGCTTCATTTCACTCGGTACCAATAATGACCACTTTGAAAACATAGTAGCCAACATCAACTTCAAACATACATTCGACAGTACTGGAAAAGAACTGACCGCTGATGTTGATTATGGAAAATTTGATTCAAAATCACTCACACGGATCGCAAGCAGCTTTTATAATTTGAACGGAACGCCAAAAAGAGATGATGATATACTGGATGGCGACCAGACGGGACATCTTTCCCTAAAAACCGCCAAAGTGGATTATGTAAATCCATTGAAAAAAGGAGCCAGATTCGAAGCTGGATTTAAAACCAGTCTCGTTTCTTCCGACAATGATGCGAAATTTTATTCTGTACTTCCTTCCGGTTCAGAGGTTGATGAAACCAAAACCAACCGATTTTTTTATAAAGAATACAACAATGCCGGTTATGTTAACATCAGTAAAGAATATAAAAAATTCAATATTCAGGTTGGATTGCGCGGCGAACAAACCAATATAGAAACCAGGCAGGTTAAAGGCAACCGCAGCTTTAATAATGACTATTTCCAGTTATTTCCAAGTGCTTTTTTTAATTACAAGCTGAAAGAAGATAAAACGCTTGGCGTATCTGTAAGCAGGAGGATAGACAGGCCGGGTTATTCGCAACTGAATCCATTTTTATTCCAGATCGATGCCACTATTTATGGTACAGGAGAACCTTTATTGAAACCACAAATGACCTGGTCGTATGAGATGAATTATACCGTAAAGAATTTAAATTTCACGCTTGGCTACAGCCATACAACAGATCCCCAGAATATGGTATTGTCGAAGATCCTTGATGTGATACCAACTTTTGAGATCAAACCCGGACAGGATTCAAACATTACAGTTCAGATACCCGTAAACCTGGAATCATCTGATTATGCAGGACTAAGTTCAACGCTTCCAATAAGAATAACCAAATGGTGGAATACCATTAATTCCTTCAATATTTATTATAACCATTATAATGGAAATCTTGGAGGGACACAGCTTGACAATGGAGCACCCGCAGCCAGCATCAGAACCAATAATACTTTCAGTTTCAGTAAAGGCTGGTCTGCTGAATTCAATGCCAACCTCAATACAGGCGGAAGAAGTGGATATATGGTGATGCAACCTCAATGGGGATTGGCAGTTGGCGGACAAAAAACAATTTTGAAAGGAAATGGCACCTTGCGCCTGAATGCTACCGACATCTTCTGGACCAGCAGACCAAAAGCAACAGTTACTTACGAAGGAAGTTATATAGAGAACTGGGAAGCATACAGGGAAAGCCGTGTAATTAATATCGGATTTACTTACAGATTTGGAAATAATAAAGTACAACAGGCAAGGAAAAGAGCAACCGCTTCGGAAGAAGAAAGAAGAAGAGCGGGAGGAAATTAGGGAGGAGTTTGAGTCTGTAGTTGGAAGTCGGGAGTGAGTCGGCGTCGGGAGTCTGTAATTGCTGATCCCTCACTACCTACATTCTTAATAATTGCAAATGCGGCTTTACGATTTCAATGGTATGACTGTTCAGGAACTGACGGAGGTGCTTGTAAAAATGGCTGTAATCATAATAACCATAGGTGCTGAAATGAAAATTTTCCGGAGCGGTGGCAATTTGTTCAACTGCCTTCCTGATGCGCATAATCTGGAGGGCCTGTTTGCTGGTAATGCTGGTAGCAGCTTCAAAATATCTTTGCAGGGTTCGTGAGCTGATCCTGAATCTTGATGAAAGCTCTCCGATTGAAATGTCAAAATTATTATTAGCTGAGCATTCCTTTAATATACTGGTGACAATATCAACCTGTTTCATGGAACCGGAATATTTTTCCACGATGCCAGTGTAATATTCCGTTACAATATCTACCCGGCTCTCAAATGAGGATGCTGATTTTATTTGTTCGGTTACCTTCCTGTCTATGAGGTAAGCAAGAGGAAAGATATATTCACGGTATTCAGAAAAGTTGACCTTCTTTTCAAATATCACAGGAGACACTTTGAATTTGATCCCAAATATTTTATTTCCGCTGGAATGGTGACAGATCATGTTTTTATACCTCGGTAAAAAACCATCGGATCTTACCTCAAAAGATTCTTCTTCCAGTTGCATTATAAAAGGAGTACCCAGATTGATAAGATAGGTATATCCGATATTTGGAAATAAAGCATCAGAAAAGCCTTTGGGGTATTGATCATACAAAACATCGAAATCTGTTTCCCAGAAAAAATCAATGAACTGCGAAAGGGAACGTTTCGCTTTTTTACGGTGATACCTGAGTTCAAAATGATCTTTATGAAAAAATTCAATATGTTGCACAGGAACCAAATTATCTTATTAATGCAAATGTCAAAAATCAAAAATAAGAGGTTGGCAACCGTAATTAATCAGGCGCTTTTGGTTTTGACTTTTTATTTTTGGAATTAAGTTTCATTATGACCATAAACAACCAGCAAAAGATCATCATCATTACTGCTCCTTCCGGGGCCGGTAAAACCAGCATTACCCGTCATTTGTTAAAAACCTTCCCTGACAAGCTGGTATTTTCTGTTTCTGCTGCTACCAGGCAGTCGAGGGGCAGTGAAAAAGATGGTGTGGATTATTATTTTATGAGTAGTGAGGATTTTACAAATAAGATCCAGCACAATGAATTTGTTGAATGGGAAATGGTTTATGAGGGAAAATATTATGGTACGCTAAAATCTGAATTATCCCGCATCTGGAATGAAGGAAAGATCCCGGTCCTGGATATTGATGTAAAAGGTGCCATTCATGTTCAACAGCAATATTCCGAAACAACTTTATCCATATTTATAGAAGCACCAGGTGTTGATGAATTAAAAAGAAGACTCCAGTCGAGAGGCACCGAAAGTGAAGAATCGCTTCAGGCCAGGATCAGCAAGGCCGCATATGAAATTTCATTCAAGCATTCCTTCAACCACATTATAATCAATGATGACCTGGAAAGAGCAAGGAAGGAAGCTGTTGGCGTAGTTGAAAATTTTATTAAGAACGGAACCGCAGAACATCAGATAAAATAAGAGCAGGGGTTAACGTCCTTTACGCTGTGCTGTTTAATTTTTACAGTTTGCTGCCTTCTGTTACTGATCTACCACCATTTTCCATTCCCTTCTTATCTTTATCCCGATGATAGCTGTTACCACCCTTGTATGGTTTTTTGTAACGATCCTGATGATGGGTTTTTTTGCAGGGATTGAAATGGCTTTTTACAGTGTGAACCGTTTCGGAATTGAACTGAAAAAAAAACAGGGCCGTAAAAGCGGTATCCTGCTGTCCAGGTTTATTGAAAGCCCTCAGTTGTTCCTGAGTACCACCCTGATAGGATTTACCCTTTTCCTTGTATCCTTTGTTTTATTATTCAGCGTGGTTACTGCACCACTCTGGAATATTATTGGACTCAACAATGATATTGCAAGACTGTTTCTTGATATCGTACTGGCCACCTTTGTGGTACTGATCTTTGCAGAATTCATTCCCCGCGCCATTTTCAGGGCACATTCCAATTTTATCCTGACCAAACTTGTCTGGCTTATCAACCTTTTTTACCAGTTATTACAACCAATAGGAAAACTTTTCATTGGTTTATCTGACTGGGTGCTGAAATACATTATGAATGTGCGGGTGAATGAATCAAAAGAAGTATTCAGCTCTTCCGTACTTGAAACCCTGTTCCAGCAAAACAGTGATGGCGATGCGGAACCCCAGGAACTGGACAGCGTTCTTTTTGATAATGCGCTCAACCTTCATAATACCAAGGTCAGGCAATGCCTGAAACCAAGGAAAGAGATCATTGGAGTGGAGATCAAATGCACGCCAGAAGAAGTAAGGCAGAAATTTGTAGAAACCAATCTTAGCAAGCTGATCGTATATGAAAATAATATTGACCATATACTGGGATATGTACACCAGCTCGACATGTTCAAAAGACCCCAATCGCTCCAGTCTGTATTATTACCCATCCCCGCAGTACCCGAAAGCATGAGTGCAACTGATCTGATCAGCCGGTTTACCCGCGACAGGAAAAGCATAGCCTGGGTAGTGGATGAATTTGGTGGAACGGCGGGCATCGTAACCATGGAAGATGTACTGGAAGAAATCTTTGGTGAGATCCACGATGAATACGACAGCGAAGAGTTTGTGGAAAAAAGACTGGCCGAGGATGAATATATTTTCTCCGGCAGGCTTGAACTTGATTACCTCTGTAACAAGTATGTATTCGAATTTCCGGATAATGATTCAGAAACACTTTCGGGTTATATTATAAGTCATCATGAAACCATTCCACAGCAAAAAGAAAGGATCATTATTGATGATTATGAATTTGATATTCTCAGTGTAAGTGATACAAGGATTGAGATGGTCAAGATGAAGGTATTGAAGTAGCTTAACCTGCTGGCTGATGGCCAGGAGCATCTGCTTCAATTACCAGGAAGATTTAAAAATGTAACGGCCGGAAGCCAACGGCTAAAAGCCTTCTCTTAACTCCACTCCTTTTCATCTTCTTCTGCCCTTTGTTTCTCCACCCTGCGGGTTAAAATGATGCTGATCTCATAAAGCAATAAAAGCGGCATGGCAACCGCAAGCTGGCTGATCACATCCGGTCCGGGCGTTATAATGGCAGCAATGATAAAGATGATGACAACTGCATATTTACGAACCTTCCTAAGATAAGTAGCGGTAACAAGGCCGATCTTGGCCAGAAAGAATATCACAAGGGGTAATTGAAAAGCGAGACCGCTCCCCAGGCAAATGGGCAGCATCATATCTATATAGCTGTTAATGGTCCAGATATTTTCAACTATCTCATCCAGTTGAAAATGATAAAAGAAATTCAACGCATAAGGTGCTACAACAAAATAACCAAATGATACACCGGTGAAAAACAGGAAAGAAACCCAAAAGATCACGCCGCTGGTTTTATTCAGTTCTTTTTTAGACAATGCAGGCCGGATAAAACTCCAGAACTGATAAAAAACATAAGGGAAGGCAATGATCAATCCGCTCACCAGGATCACCGTAAACCACATGCTGAACTGTCCGGAAACATTGGTGCTTTGCATCCTAACGGGAATCCCCTCCATGCACAGTGCATTGCCCAGGTTAAGGGACTGCCCGATGCGGCAAATAACGCCGTAGGTTGGAAAATTGCTTTGGGTGGGACCCAGCAGGATCTGTTTAATGATAAATTTCTCGTAAATGCCTGCTATTACAGCCCCAACAGCAATGGCAACCACACTTCTGAACAGGTGGGCACGCAATACTTCCAGGTGGTCCACAAAGGACATCTCAGACTTATCACCGTTTTTCCTTTTCCAGAATTGATTCAGGGCCATGCTAAAATGCGGCAAAGATAAGTGAGGACAACCATTAGACATAAGCCAATAAGGATGCCGGCCGGTTGCTGCCCCACACGCTTACCATTCCTAAAGTAAAACATACATTTGTAAAAACTGTGAACATGAATAAGCGTTTCAACTTTACCCTGCCAATTGCCATTGGTGCAGATCATGCGGGATTTGAATACAAAACCATAATTGCTGATCTTCTTCGCAATAAGGGATTATCGGTAAAAGATTTTGGAACCCATAGTAATGATTCTGTAGATTACCCGGATTTTGCCCATCCGGTTGCTGAAGCAGTTGAAAAAGGAGAGGCAGGAATGGGGGTTCTGGTTTGCGGCAGTGCCAACGGCGTTGCTATAACCGCAAACAAACACCAGGATGTACGGGCGGCCATTTGCTGGCAAACTGATATAGCAAGGCTGGCCAGGCAACATAACAATGCAAATATCATTTGTATCCCTGCACGGTTTGTATCCACACCCGAAGCAGAGGAAATGGTAAATATTTTTCTGAATACCGAATTCGAAGGAGGCCGTCACGAAAAACGTGTTGGTAAAATGGCCTGTCTCTAAATCATTTTTAAATTTCTTACACCTCGCATGAAAAAAATCTTTTTACTTGTATTGGTTGCAAGTACATTCCAGAGCTTTGCACAGAAATCAGGAAAACCTGAAAAATTTGCCCGGACCATTTCAACAAATGACCTTAAGAAGCACCTTTTTATTATTGCTTCCAGGGAAATGGGTGGAAGAGAAACCGGTACTGAAGGTGAAAGAAAAGCGGCCGCCTATATTGAAAATGAATTCAGGCGAATAGGACTTCAACCCGGTAATAATGGCTCCTATCATTTGAATTACCATCTATATCAGGATAGTTTACTCAATGCTTCCCTCGAAGTAAATGGAATGTCCTTTGATTACGACAGGGATTTTACAGTTTCCGTAAATAGTTTTGGGGCAACACTGAAATTCAGTGAGGTAGTAATCATCGGCACCAATACAAGCGCTGATGATTTGAAAGACGTAAATCTTGCGGGTAAACTTGTGATGTTGTTTTCTTCACAAACGCAGGGCAGAGGACAATCCAATAATATCTACAGCACATTGCTGAATAAAGGTGTTGCCGGGATCATCAGTGCTGGCGGTACATTTCCAAGATCCACACCTTCCAACCGTAAGGGAAGACAATCCATTTATACATATCAAAAATCTGTTACGCCTCCACAGTTCACGGTATCTGATCAGGTAGCAAGGAAGATCCTGGGAAATAAATATGATGAGGCCAAAGCACTTTCAAAAAAGGAAATGATTGTACCGGGGCATATCTACATGCAAATGAACAAGACCACGCTTTCCCTGCCAACAAGCAATGTAATGGGACTGCTTCCGGGTACGGATCTTAAGGATGAATATTTATTCATTACTGCGCATCATGATCATATTGGCAAAAGAGGCGACAGTATTATCAATTATGGGGCAGACGATGATGGTTCCGGAACTGTAAGTGTAATTGAGATAGCAGAAGCCTTTATGGCAGCAAAAGCAAAAGGTAATGGACCAAGAAGATCAATTGTTTTTATGACAGTAAGCGGTGAGGAGAAAGGCCTGCTGGGATCTGAATTTTACAGTAATGACCCTGTTTATCCCTTAGATAAAACTACAGCCAATCTTAATATTGACATGATTGGAAGAATTGATCCAACCCGTAAACATGGTGATTCTACAAATTATGTTTATGTGGTGGGCGATGATAAATTAAGCTCCGACCTCAGGCCTGTCAGTGAATCCGTAAATAAGAAATATGGTAAGCTGGAGCTTGATTATAAATTCAACGACCCAAAAGATCCGATGCGTATCTATTACAGGAGCGACCATTATAATTTCGCAAAGCATGGAGTTCCGATCATTTTTTATTTTAATGGAACGCATGCTGATTATCACCGGCCGGGTGATACTCCGGATAAAATCAATTTTCCATTGCTTGCCAAAAGAGCACAATTTGTTTTTTATACTGCCTGGGAAATGGCCAACAGGGATGAAATGCTGAAAAGAGACATTCCACTGGATGGCAATGTATTTAACCGTTGAAAAAATATCTCATTAAAAAAGAGGCCGGATGTACCGGCCTCTTTTTATTTTTGGCAATTATTAAAAATTATTTTTTGAAGAGCCTTATTGATCAAAGACTTTGACCTTTGAATGGTCAACTTTGAACTATTTTTGCAGCCTAATTGAAAAAGCTATGAATAAAGGCCCGGTTTCACAATTTATACAACACCATTACAGGCATTTTAATGCAGCTGCGCTTGTTGATGCAGCCAAAGGATATGAACAGCATTTAATGGAAGACGGCAGAATGATGGTTACACTCGCCGGTGCCATGAGTACTGCAGAACTTGGTGTGTCACTTGCTGAAATGATCAGGCAGGATAAAATTCATATCATTAGTTGCACGGGTGCCAACCTTGAAGAAGATATCATGAACCTTGTGGCGCACGACCATTATGAAAGGCTGCCTAACTGGCGCGACCTTACTCCTGAAATGGAATGGAGCTTACTTGAAAGAGGATTGAACCGGGTTACCGATACATGCATACCTGAAGAAGAAGCTTTCAGGAGAATACAAAAGCATATTCATAAGATTTGGAAAGATGCCGATGATAAAGGCGAACGCTTCTTCCCCCACGAGTTCATGTATAAACTCTTGTTGAGTGGCGTAATGAAACCCGATTATCAGATCGATCCAAAGGACAGCTGGATGATTGCTGCTGCTGAAAAGAACCTGCCGATCATTGTTGGTGGCTGGGAAGACAGCACCATGGGTAACATTTTTGCTTCGTATGTATATAAGGGTGAGATCAAGGCAGGAACCATGAAGAGCGGCATTGAATATATGGTCTGGCTTGCTAATTATTATAAAGACCACAGCGCCGGAAAAGGTATTGGGTTTTTCCAGATCGGTGGTGGGATTGCAGGGGACTTCCCCATATGTGTTGTACCCATGATGTACCAGGATCTTGAAATGCATGAAATACCATTCTGGAGTTATTTCTGCCAGATCTCGGATTCCACTACCTCCTATGGCTCTTATTCGGGGGCACACCCCAATGAAAAGATCACCTGGGGAAAGCTGGATATCAAAACACCAAAATATATAATTGAAAGTGATGCTACCATTGTAGCCCCATTGGTATTTGCATACATCCTGGGGTGGTAAGAATTGAAAAATATATTTTATCCAGGCTCCTTTATGGAGCCTTTTTTTATTATTTATTCAATAACCTAATGATGCCCATAACAGCCGGCAAAAAAAATCCCGCCCTCAATTAAGAGAAGCGGGATGATTACACACACTAAAACTAACTAGCTTTTACGGATCTTTTTATAAGTACTCCAGGTAGATCCTGCAGATGATTTTAAAACAAGTTTTGTATCTGCTGTTTCCAATGTTATATAATAAGAGGTGCCATCGTCATTAGCTACTTCAAAGAGATCACTGATCCAATAGCTGTCATAATCATTTTTTAATTCAGCCTGCAAAGTGATCGGCAATTGAAGGGAAGAGATATTTCTGGTCATGGCAACCATCTTACCGGTTTCATTATAATAAGCAGCAACATACTGGCCGTTAAGAGAAAAATCGGCCTTAAATAAAGTTTCGCTGGCTGACCAGTTAACTTCAGTTGCATTCCTGAATGAATTTTTAAATGCTTCAAGTGCTGCAGGTGCAACAGAAATGTCGTCTTTTGCAAATGAGCTGAAACTTATCATGCTCAGGGCAATGGTTAAGGTTAATACTAAACGTTTCATAACAATTTTGGTTTATAGTTTATAATTTTTGTTTTACTGTATCAGTGTGACGTAACAAAAGTAAAAATGGTTACAGGCCGGCACAAATGAATTATGACGATTGGGCAACACTGTTAAACACCTTAACATAGGTTGTAAAAATGTTAACGCGGATGAACTGTAATTTTGCAGGGATGAATTTTCTTGCCCACGCTTACCTTTCCTTCAATCATCCCCAAATACTGGCAGGGAACATGATCTCCGATTTTGTTAAAGGAGCTGCCCGATTAGGGTTCAGCGGTAATGTGGCCAATGGAATTATCCTTCATCGTAACATAGACGAATACACTGATAACCATCCTGCAACTAAAAAAGCCAAGGAGATCTTCCGTCCTTCTTACCGCCTATACAGTGGCGCTATTATGGATATCCTGTACGACTATTTTTTAGCAAATGACCCCAATGAATTCGATCAGGGAACTCTTTATCAGTTTACAAAGGATACTTATAAGCACCTTGAGGATCAAAGCAGCCTATTGCCTCCAAACTTTCTTCACGCATTCACATATATGCGTATGGAGAACTGGCTTTTTCATTATCATACCTTTGATGGCATACACAAAAGCCTTAAAGGATTAATAAGGAGAGCAGCTTACCTTACCGAAAGCGATACTGCCTTTACATTATTTAAAGACCATAATGACAAGCTCAGGGATTGTTATAATGAATTTTTCCCGGATGTTAAACAATTTGCAAAAAGCAGGATGATGGAACTTGTTATCTAAAAAGCAACGTTTATGAAGCAGCTGATATTTATTTTTGCGCTTTAACGCTCAGGGTATGAAAAGATTATCATTCATTTTATTATGTTCAGCGATTGTGCTGTTCTCCAGTGCACAAACAAAAACCGGCGGTTCGTCTGTTTCATCCAATACACTTAAGCTTCCTGCTTTGGATAAGTCGCCCATGGATATGTGTTATTTTCCTTCCGATTATCCGA
This sequence comes from uncultured Chitinophagales bacterium, assembly GCA_946886475.1. The sequence continues at coordinate 14,822 of CAMPIQ010000025.1, forward strand.
TTTTAAGAACCCAGAACAAGGCTAATTCACCGCTGATCGCCAGAGTGATCTATGGAAGGCCACAGAAAAACGACCGTACGGTTTTTGGAGAGCTGGTAGAATACAATACCGTGTGGAGGCTTGGTGCAAATGAAGCCACCGAGATTGAATTTTTTAAGGATGTTATAATAGGCGGCAAAAAAGTGCCCAAAGGCCGCTATACGCTTTATGCTATTCCTACAGAATTGCACTGGACCATGATCATAAACAAGGATACAGATATCTGGGGTTCTTTTGTTTACGATAAATCCAAGGATGTGGTGCGTACGGTAGTTGACGTAACCAATCTTGACACACCGGTTGAACCATTAAGTATGGTATTTAATAAAACCTCCAAAGGCGCCAACCTCGTAATTGCCTGGGAAATGGTAAGTGTGACGTTACCGGTTGAATTCAAATAGATATAATAAAAAAGGCCACTTCTGAAAAGAAGCGGCCATGACAGAACTATAACCAACATGCAAATCATTCAAATATGAATTTGCGTATATCCATTTCGTTTGTATGGAGATCTGTTATTTTTAAAAGGTACATGCCCGGCAATACTTTCTGATCCCTGTTATAGGTAAATACAGTAGACTGAACATTTTTCAGCCTGGTGGTAAATACCAGCTGGCCTGAATTGTTCATCAACTCGATCTTATAATCCGTTTGCTTATCACCAGTGATGGATAACTGAAGCGTGTTTTGCACCGGGTTAGGGTACACGTTGAAACTGGTATTTGAATTTTGAAGACTTACAATATTCGTATACTCAGCTTTACTGTTGTACACAACCCTTACCCTGTATTCATTTCTTCCACTACCAGGACTATTGTCGTTAAATATATAGGATAGGGAATTTCCTGAATGAACAGTGGCAATGGTTATAAAATTCCTGTCCTGCATTCTCTTTCTCTCAATTATATAGCTCAACACACCTTCTTCATTTTGATTAGTCCAGCTTAACTGGTTGGAGGTTCCATTCCTTTTTCCCTGCAGCCGGAAGTTTACAGGCAATAATTCCATATTACAAATGCCATTCAGATTAAATGAGGATAACCTGGTAATGCATCCGTCATTAACTATCACCTTACATATATATTCCCCTACCTGCTCAGGCACAAAGAAGGGCAGGTTATAACTAATGCTTGAATCAATCAATACGCTGTCTGTAGGAGAAGTTTTCCTGTACCATAAATAAACGGCATTTGGAATGGTGTCAACAGAAAGTGTGATATTCCTGAAAAAACAACTATCGGTTGCCGCTACTGAAATGTTTTGCAAAGGCAATACACTCACATCACTCAGTGTGGCATTACCGCAGGCATCAAGGGTTCTCAAACGCACAAGTGAATAGGTAGTACCTGTATTAATTGTAAATACTGCACCAGGTTGAGGAGAAGTTGTAATATCCGGCGTTGTGGGCATGCTTCCAATGATCTGGAAAGAATAAGGACTTACGCCTCCCTGTACGTCCGCACCAAGACTAAAGCTATTGTTATCGCACTGGTAAATGGCTGACTGGCCCTGGCTGGGATAAGCATATGGCGCCACCGTAACCGTATCGTACATTTTTCCATTACAGCTTGATTGCGTGTATTCCATGATATAGGTAGCAGGTTCAAGGTCGGCAAAGGTGTAGATCCCCGACGTTACAGAAGAATAATTGCTTACAAATGAATTACCATTCTTCTTAATGATCTTTGGTGTAACCGAATGGTAATTTGAACTACAGGTTGCAAGCAGATCGCCCGCGCCATTGAGCCATGTTGAACTTGGGCACTTGGTTCTCACTGAAAGAGACTTTGTAACCATGTTGGCATCGGGAGTTATCAAAGCCGTATCCCTGTTACCGCAATCATCTATTCCAATTATTGTATACTTTGTACCTGAAGGTAAACCGGCGAGCTGTATCCTGGCCGGGTTACTGCTGGTAACCGTATTATATTCAAGCGACCCATCAGGATGGAATACTTCTATTTCATATGGTGAATTGGCGTTGGCAAATTGTACATCCACATAAGCATAGCCAATAGTACACGATTTTGAAGTGGAAAGTGAGATTCCCCTCACTGGTGTAAAAGTTCTGCAAGCTTTCATTAAAGTATCCACACAGCCATCGTCAATAATGATACAATATGATCCGTAAGGATAGTTATTGAAAGTGCCTGTAGTGTTGGTCGCAAGCAAATTGTCCGCATCGTCATACAAATTATAAGATGGGGAAATAAGATTGCTGCCGGTTGCCTTAAAAGAAACCGTTGAACAATCAGAACTTAATAATTGTATGGTACTATTGATTGAAGGAACCGACCGGGTGGTAGTAAAACACCTTGTTATGACCGTATCGTAACAGGTGTTGGTAAGCTTTATGCAATAACTGCCATATGCCAGTCCTGTAAACACACCGGTTGCATTACATGATAAAAGCGAATCATTTGCATTATAAATACAGTACTCTGGACTAGTAAGGTTGGTTTGACCTGTAATGGTTGCGGTGAAGGTGCTGCACTGCCTGTTTGTTATCTGAACATTTGCCGCAACAGATGGAACCGGCCTGCTGGTACCGAAACATACACTGTTAGTTGTATCGCCGCATGAAATGGCTCTTATACAATAATTGCCATGTGGCACGCCTGTAAACACGCCGGTAGAATTACAGGTAATAACATTCCCGAGGTTATCAAATAAACAATAAACAGGATTGTTGAGATTACTGCCGGTTGCACTTACGTTGAACGTAGTACAGCTGGAACCTGTAATGCTGTAATTATTCAATGTGGCAACGGGTCGCGATGCCGTAAAACACCGGGTAATGGTGGTATCCACACAGCCATCAGTGATCCTGATGCAATATGATCCATAGGGAACGTTGGTAAAGACCCCTGTTGCATTACACGCTACCTGCACATCCGCATTTGTAAACAAACAAAATTCAGCATTCGTTAAATTCTGTTTATTGGTAACAGTGGCCGTAAATGTTGAACAATTCTGACCCGACACAGTTACGCTGCCTCCAACAGATGGTATGGCCCCTGCAGATGTAAAACAACGTGTGATCAGGGTATCATAACAATCGTCAGATACCTTAATGCAGTAACTTCCATAAGGCAGATTATTAAATGTACCGGTAGCATTACATGCTATCTGAACATCTTCGCTATTGAAAAGACAATATTCCGGGCTTGTAAGATTTTGTCCTGTAACAGAAGCTGTAAAAGAAGCGCAGACCAGGTTTGATAATGAAACACTGCCAAGTGAAGGCCTGAGGTTAGCAGCGAGGCTCCAGTTATAAGACTCCATGTTGCCGCATCCATCCTTTACAACTATGGTAAAGAACCTGCGGTTCCCTATATAAAGTCTGAAGCTGTTATCATTAAACCATAAGGTATCGCCAGCCGCTCTTACTACTCCATAAGTAAATCCGCTAAAGTCAACCACTGAAGTTGTATTTCCGTTATTATCCGTAAGGGTAACCAGAACATCTGCACTGTCACAACCAACTCTTGTTACCGCCACTCCGTTGATCCACCAGTTATATTCTTCAATTGTAACGGCTCTTACCTGAATTCCTCCACATGAATCCCTCAATTGCACAAAATATTCACCTGGTGCCAGTCCGGTAAAATGACCGGTGTTGTTTGAAGATCCAACAGATGAAGGTGAAGGTGCAATAATGGTATAAGTAAAAGGGGAACGGCCGTATTGAACACTTACAGCAGTAATGGTTCCATCGTTTCCCGCACAGGTGCCGTCTGTTTTATTTAACTGGAACCTGGGGTCACTATAATTACCCGGAACAATGATGCCTGTAAACTCTTTTGTGCATGAACTGGTAATATCCATAACACGAATGGTATAAGAACCACCGGGCAAACCCGTAATGACATTTGATGATGTTACCGGAGTAGTGACAGGACCAATAGCCTGGTAATTATAATTACCTGAACCCCCTGAAGCAGTAATGGAAATTGAACCTGTGGCCACACATCTTGATTCCTGCACCGTACTGCTCATTGAAAGCGAACTGCAGTCCTGACCTTGCGAAAAATTAAACAGGAACAGGAGTATAGGTAAAAGGTAGAATTTTACTTTCATAGGCTAGGATTTGGATTGCTTATAAACCGTTCTTCATCAGCGCTTACAATACAGATTATAAGACATACAAAGGAAGATATTTCCGGCTCTTAAAACAATAGTATAAATACCCCCGAAAAAGCGTAATAATTTGTTTTTAAAATAAGTATAAAACATTAGTGAATGTTCATGGATAAATGGGATAGATTGCGATTTAAAGAGGAAAACATGGGCATGAAAATGACAATGCGGCAAAAGCTATTGAAAATGGTATATCCGCTGTTTATTTTTTATGAGAAAATAAAGGGGAAAAGAACAGTATTGTATAATGAAAAAGAAATATCCGCCCCGGAATCTTTTTATTCACTGTCGGCTGAATTATCATCCGGACCTGTTATCAATTTTGAAAAATTCAGGGGAAGGAAAGTAATGATCGTAAACACGGCGAGCGACTGCGGATATACAGCCCAATATGCTGAATTGCAAAAATTATATCAGCATTCAAAAGAAGACCTGGACATCATTGCCTTTCCTTCTAATGATTTTGGTGATCAGGAAAAAAGAAAAGATGAAGAAGTGCGTGAATTCTGCATCAATATATATAGCATACGTTTTCTCATTGCAAAAAAATCCGTTGTAAAAAGATCTGCAGCGCAACACCCCGTTTTCCGGTGGCTGACACAAAAAGAAATGAACGGATGGAATGAAAAACCACCTTCATGGAATTTTTCCAAATACATCATCGATGAAGAAGGAAGGCTCACTCATTATTTTGATCCCTCCATATCACCGGTTAGTGAGGAAGTGATCAAAGCCATACATCAGTGAGAGCGGAATCGGGAGTGAGGGCGATTGAATTAACTTAGCTCCATGAACTGGATACTCCTCATTATTGCCGGTCTATTTGAAATAGGCTTTACCACCTGCCTCGCGAAAGCTAAAGAAACTTCAGGAAATACTGCGGCTTTCTGGATCGCCGGTTTCTTTATCAGTCTCGGTTTTAGCATGTTCCTTTTGTATAAGGCAAGTCTGACACTTCCCATGGGAACAGCCTATGCAGTGTGGACGGGGATTGGTGCCGTTGGAACAGTAATCATCGGAATTATTTTTTTTAAGGAACCGGCAGATTTCTGGAGGTTATTTTTCATTACAACGCTTATTGCATCCATCGCGGGTTTAAAATTTGTATCAGGTCATTAACCGCAACTGTAAGCCATTGCACCCATGTCTATTTTACGCGGAGCAAATTCATATCCTTTATAGCAGCTTATAATTTGTTCAAGCACTTCTTCCACCTCTTCAGGTTCCTGCAGGGTCACGAGCTTTAGCCTGAATTCTTTTATATTGGGCAACCCTTTCAGGTAGTTGGTATAATGTCTTCTCATTTCATTGATACCCACCTTCGCACCCTTCCAGTTCACCGATTGAAGCAGGTGTTGTTTTATCACATCAACCCGTTGTTCAATGGCGGGAGGAGCAAGGTGCTCACCTGTTTGCATAAAATGTTTGATCTCGTTGAATATCCAGGGGTAACCGATGGCTGCTCTTCCTATCATGATACCATCGATACCATACCTGTTTTTATATTCAACAGCTTTTTCAGGCGTATCGATATCTCCATTTCCAAAGATGGGAATAGAAATGCGCGGATTATTTTTCACCCTGGCAATAGGCGTCCAGTCAGCATGTCCTTTATACAACTGGCACCTGGTTCTTCCATGAATGGCCAGTGCTTTGATGCCCACATCCTGTAGCCTTTCAGCCACTTCCTCGATATTGATGCTTTGATCATCCCATCCCAGCCTTGTTTTTACGGTAACAGGAAGTGAAGTGGAACGTACCACAGCACTGGTTAACCTCACCATCAGGCTGATGTTCTTCAATACGGCAGCGCCTGCGCCTTTGGTAACCACTTTTTTAACAGGACAGCCAAAATTTATATCAAGCAGGTCGGGGTTTACCGTATCCACTATCCCTGCGCTGAGCGCCATGGCTTCTTCATCGCCTCCGAATATCTGAATACCCACAGGACGTTCCGTTTCAAAAATATCAAGCTTCTGCCTGCTTTTCATGGCATCCCTGATCAATCCTTCACTGCTTATGAATTCGGTATACATAAGGTCCGCGCCATTGGTTTTACAAACAGAGCGGAAAGGCGGATCGCTTACATCTTCCATTGGTGCAAGCAGCAATGGAAAATCAGGAAGTTGTATGTTAGCTATTTTTACCACTGTAATGATCAGGACTTATCTTGCAGTCCTGCAAAAAGAGAGCAAAATTATGAACTTATACCCGGCAGATCCAAACTATAACAATTCCAAAGGAGTTTCCTTTTCAACCGGTTTTTTTATGCTTCTGGGCTTTGCTTTGCTCGGGATCATTCTATCTTCCTTCTTATCCTTAGGTATTGTGATGGCTACAACAGGAGGCAGCATTACTGAAATGGAAAATGCACTGAAAGATCCGGCTAATGCAAACCTACTTCGCATGATCCAGGTGGGAAGTGTGGTATTGAGCATGTTCCTGCCTGCCCTGATCGTTGCAGGCATCATGAACAAAAAACCTTTCAGGTTGCTTGGATTTAAAAAAGAGATCACGATTCAACAAATAGGGTTCACCATCCTGATCGTTCTGGTATCCATATTCATAGCAGGTTCCCTGGCCATTCTCAATAAAGAAATAGCAGATGTGCTGGGATGGAGGGGCTGGTCGGAAAAACTTGAAAAAAGTTATAACGAACAGGTAGCAGTTATGCTTAATCTTGACAGCATATGGGGATATCTGATCAGCCTTTTTGTTATGGCCTTTATCCCTGCCCTTTGCGAGGAAATGTTATTCCGCGGAGGGTTACAGAATTTTTTAAGCCGGGCCACCAATAAACCCTGGGTGGCCATCATTATTGTAAGTATCCTTTTCAGTATTGTACATTTTTCCGTGTATGGCTTTCTTGTAAGGTTATTTCTTGGTGTAGTGCTTGGACTCATCTTTCATTATACAAAAAGCATCTGGCTATGTATCGCGGCGCATTTTTTTAATAATGCTCTTGCTGTAAGCAGTATTTATTTTTTCATGAACCAGGGAACGAATATGGAAGAAGCAATGAAAAAGGATGTTCCGGCTGCCTACTGGGGTTTCCTTGCCTTACCCCTGTTGTTCCTCTTGTTCAGGTCATTGAAAAAAACTTTGGGTGAACCCCTAACCCAAACCCACCAGCAGCATGGCATTTAACTGGCAAACCTTCCGCACAAGATCATTGACCGCTGCAGTATTTGTGGTGATCATGTTAGCCGGCTTATTATGGAACCGCTGGTCATTCTTTTTACTTTTCTCGGTCATTCATTTTGGTGCCTGGCTGGAATATCAGAAGATCATTTCCCATTTCAACCCGGAATATAAAAAGATAAGTGTCTATCATAAATACGGCATCATGCTGGGTGGCTGGTGCCTTATGTTGTTCCTGAGTAATTATGAATTAAAAGCTGGTGACTTCACACTTACCGATATTGGTTTCTGGGCAGGGCTCAGTTTCGCCATTTTACTTCCTGTTATCATGCTGCTCGACACCAGACTTGTTTTTCTTAAGAACATCGGCTATTCTTTATTTGGTATTTTATACCTGTCCTTACCATTAGCCCTGCTGATTGATTTAAGAACGCACTGGAATGAATCGGATTACCAGCTATCGGTTATCATTCCCCTGTTGATCATTTTTTCAATATGGATCAACGATACCATGGCTTATATTGTTGGCTCCTTAATTGGGAAAACACCCTTGTCAAAGATCTCACCAAAAAAAACCTGGGAAGGAACGGCCGGCGGCATTGTATTATCGGTCATTGCCATCTCTCTTCTTGCTTATTATACCGGCAAACTTTCAATATTGCACGCAGCCATTATGGGAGCACTTGCAGCCATAAGCGCAACGGCCGGCGACCTTTTTGAAAGTAAGCTCAAAAGGATGGCAGGCGTTAAGGACAGTGGCAGGATCATGCCCGGACATGGGGGTTTCCTGGACAGGTTTGATTCCGTATTTTTTGCTGCCGTAGTTGTATGGTTGTATGCCATGTTTGCATTCAGCTAGTTGCGCTTTGCTTTTTTCAGCCAGTCTTTTATTCCCCTGTAAATTTTTTTGGAAACATCTTCATGAAACGCTTCATCGAGTATGCGCTGCTCATCTGCAGCATTACTTAAGAAGGCCACTTCAACCAGTGCATTAGGATATTCTGTTGGTCCGCTCAATGAAAAATTAAAAGCACCGATATTGCCGAAATTATTCAACTCCAGTTCAAGCATCCTGTCAAGAATATGCTGGGTGAGTGAACGAAAACCAATATACCTGTAATAGGTACTAACGCCATTTGCCTGTTTATTACCGGAAGAATTTAAATGTATGCTGATCAGCAGATCGGGATCCTCCTGTCTGAGCATCAGTGTGCGGTCAATCATGCTCACGTCTTTATCTTCAGTACGCGTCATCATTACTTTAAACCCTTTTCTTTTCAGATAGCGTTGCAGTTTTTTGGAGATCTTCAAAGTGTATTCCTTTTCACTGATACCAGATGTGAGTCCTTTTGCCCCCGCATTCGATCCGCCATGGCCGGCATCTATGGCCACCACCAGATTTTTTGGTTTTAGAGAAGCAGGTTGTCTTTTGATTCTTAACTGAAGGGAATTGCGGTGGTAGGAAATAAAATAACCCCAGTGTTGCCGGTGTTTCAATTCTATAAAAACGCGGAATACATCATCTTCAATCTGCTCATACCATACATTGGCAATTTCTTTAACGGTCTTTAATTGTGTGATCCAGTTTGTATTGGATGTAGCTCCAAAAATGTCCACCACTATCCTGGAAGGATTGATCTGTTGAATACTGCGGTACGGCAGTTTTTCAGGAAGCCCTATACTAACATAATCATATTTATCATCCCCCCACACCCTCCAGCTTGAAGTAAGATAATAGGGCTGGGGCTTTAAGGCGGTATCGGGAATGAAAAAAGCTTTAGGCATCCAGGCAAAATGATGTGTTGAAAGCTGCACTTTATAATCATCTTTTACACTGTCCACCACTTTCAATAAAATGGCGGTATCCAGGTAGGTCAGTTTGGCCCCGCCCAGGCGGTCGTTGCCTAAGCCCATTTCCAGATAAGGAAGCAGACCTGACGTTCTGCCCGATAAATATGTTTGTCCAAAAAGATTTTTAAGAGGAAAAAGAAGCATTAAAACGTAAAGGAGTTTCATGGATCCAAGTTAAAACATAAAATTACCTGCCCGGTTTTAGTAATTCTACTAACTAAGGGTAAAGCAGTAGTACCCGATTTTCTTCCAGGGCTTAGAAATGAGAAATATGGAAATTATATTTACATTAAATCAACAGCCGCAAGGCTGTATCCAATATCCAAAACGTAACCCTATGAGCTGGAATGCCATACTTGGTATTGCTTGCATAGTATCCTTCGCTTTCCCAATTGTTGTAATTATTTACAACCGTTATTATACGCACAGGAGTCTTGCAGCCTTACTTATATACTATACACTTATCCTGATAGATAATTTATTTGCGGAAAATATCATCCGTGTGAGCAGTTCTGTTTCTTCATTTATCGGCATCCTAGATAACTATTGCGATGTGCCGCTCATGCTCACTGCCTTATTATTCTTTTGCCCTAATAAACAAAAACAAACCAGCATCCGCTTTCTTACCTATATTTTTATAGCTTATGAACTGGTGATAGCTACTGTTTTTGGATTCTCTAAAGAATCGATCACTTATATTTTGGGGCCCGGTATCTCACTGGTATTGATCTATGCTTCTTATTTATTTGTACGCCAGGTTAAGTTCAGCATCTACCACGGAAAGAACCATGGAAGAATGATCATGTTGTCGTCCATCCTTTTTGTTTATGCCTGCTATTTTCTGATCTATTTTTTCCACTACGTGCAAAAAACACCGTATAAGGCAGATGTGTTGCTTCTGTATTTTATTGCCTCCATCCTGTCTTCAATTGTAATGGCCGTGGGACTTCACCTGATGAGAAAAAGGCTGAAGGAACTGGAATCCCTGAAAGTAACAAGAAGGGAGCTGGCCGTGTTCTTCGGGCATAATGTGCAGGGGAGTTAAGAAGGTTTAAGATTTAGGGTTCTTTAATTCTGAAAGACATGATTGAAAATTGAATTTTCTTTAGATCACGTCGGTCTCAACCCTAAACCCTAAACCTTTAACCTCACAACGCATAGCGCTTGTTACTGATCAAATGATCTGCTATTCTTCTCCTTGCCTCTTTTGAATTGAAAGGCTGTGCTTTGGTAAAACGTTTCAGTCCCATTAAGATCATTCTTTGTTCGTCACCTTCAGCAAAGGCATTGATGGCATCCTTACCGTTTTTGTGAATACGGTCGGCGGCATCATATAAAAAACAACCAAGCATATCACGATAGATTTGCAAAGGTGCTGCAGCGTTATTTTCTTCAAGTTTCATGACGCGCAATAACAGGCTTTCAGCAAGAAAAGTATCAATGGCCATATCAGCTATCGACATGAGGATCTCCTGTTCGGTTTCCAGTTGCATCATCAGTTTCTGGGCCGCGGCACCTGCCGTCAGTAAAACTGTTTTTTTGAAATTGTTCACCAGCTTTCTTTCCTGTGCAAATGGTGTTTCATCATCTTCACCAAATTCAGGAATGCTCATAAGTTCCTGCGATACTTTCATGGCAGGTCCCATAATATTCAACCTGCCCTGCATGGCCCGTTTCAGTGTCATATCCACGGTAAGCAGGCGGTTGATCTCATTGGTGCCTTCATAAATGCGATTGATACGGCTGTCGCGGTAAGCCCTTGAAATATTATATTCTGCGCTGAAACCATTACCACCGTGGATCTGTACACCTTCGTCCACGCAAAAATCTGCTATTTCGCTACCGCAAACTTTTAGAATGGCGCACTCAATGGCATATTCCTCCGCCGCGGCTAATACAGCTTCATTGAAAGGTTTACCTGATTGGTGAAGTTCCGATTCCTTATCATCTATCCATTTCGCGGTTCGGTATAATGCACTTTCACAGGCAAATACCCGGATGCCCATTTCTGCCAGCTTGTGTTTGATAGCGCCGAAATTGGCAATGGGTTGTTTAAACTGCTCTCTTGTATTTGCATATTCAATGGAGGCCGAAATCGTTTTCTTTGCACCACCCATTGTTGCGGCGCATAATTTCAGTCGTCCTATGTTAAGTATATTAAAAGCAATCTTATGACCTTTACCGGTTTCACCCAACACATTTTCAACAGGTACTTTACAATCCTGGAAATACAACTGTACGGTTGATGAACCCTTAATTCCCATTTTATGTTCTTCGGGACCCTGTGTAAATCCTTCAAACCCTCTTTCTACAATAAAGCCCGTGAATTTATCACCATCAACCTTGGCAAAAACGGTATATACATCAGCAAAACCACCATTGGTTATCCAGCATTTCTGGCCATTAAGCAAATAATACTTTCCATCATCGCTTAGGCGTGCTGTGGTCTTTGCACTCAGTGCATCGCTGCCGCTGTTTGGTTCCGTTAAGCCATAAGCACCCGCCCATTCACCGGAAATCAGTTTAGGAATGTATTTCTGTTTCTGTTCCGGCGTTCCAAAATAAAGTATGGGCAATGTGCCAATACCTGTATGGGCTGCAATGGCAACAGAAAAAGAATGACCTGCACCAAGGTATTCATTGATAATAGTGGATGTAATAAAATCTTTCCCAAGACCCCCATATTCCTCAGGAAAAGAAACAGAAAGCATACCCTGTTCACCGGCCTTCACCATCAGTGACTTCATAAGTCCGGGCTCCATGTTATCAATGCGGTCCAGAATAGGTGTTATCTCGGCTTCCAGGAACTGTTCACACATATCGCGGATCATTTTCTGTTCTTCAGAAAATTCTTCAGGGATAAAAGTTGACGCGGTATCGCTTTCCTTTACCAGCCATTCTCCACCTTTTAATGCATTTTTTACTGCTTCCATAATCAGGGTTTTAAAAATGACAGTTATTGACTAAGGTTATCATATACTTTTTGTAAAACTTCTTTACACATGTCCACCTGGTTGGCCGGTACGCCATCCAAAGCTTCAATTAAAGTAGCTTCTGCCAGTGCCATTGTTTCTTCCTGAAGCCTGAGTGCATTTTTAGTGAGGTACACCTTATTGATGCGCCGGTCCTTTTCATCTGACACTCTTTTCACAAGACTTAATTTTTCAAGGTTGTCTATCAGCCTTGTAATACTGGGCTTGTCCCTGAATGTGGCATTGCATAGTTCCTGCTGACTCTTTCCATCCTCCTTCCATAAATGATACAAAACACTCCATTGCTCAATGGTAAGGTTGATGCCTGCTGCATTGAATTTCTTCTGAAGCCGCCTTGCAATGGCCGTAGAAGCCTTACCCGTGATGAAACTGTATAATTCGCCTTTTTTAAATTGGTTGTTTGGCATATAGTTGTTTATGCAACTAAGTAAATTTAATACGCTCCTTCCTCATTCCCAAATAAAAGCTCATAAATTTTTTATTTTCCTGCCTGTTGAAAATATAAAGCTTGCACTTGAGGCATAGATTTGCCTGAATGGTATTATTGATCATATCCATACTCCTGCTTTTTTTATATGCGGTATTGATCTTTTTTTATACCATTTACTGGAAAAAAGCCGGGATCTACCATGCTTCAGCTGTCCGGCCTAATTTTATTTCAATTATTGTTGCCGCCCGTAACGAAGAAGAAAATATCACCCCCTTATTAAATGCTTTGCAGAACCAATCCTATCCAGGAGAATTTTTTGAAGTGATTGTGGTAGATGATTTTTCAACAGATCAGACAGCAGCCCTGGTACAACAACATCCTCTATCTAACCTGAAGCTGATCCGGCCGGAAGGCCAATCTGAACAATCATCAAAAAAGAAAGCGATCCATACGGGTATTTTACATGCATCAGGTTCTTTGATCGTAACAACTGATGCAGATTGCCTTCCGGGTGAGAACTGGCTCGAAGTGGTTAATAGTTTTTATTCCGAAAAGGATCCCAGCTTTATTGCAGCACCGGTAAAATTTGAATACAACAGGTCATTATTACAAAGATTCCAGGCCATTGACTTCTTAACCTTACAGGGTATTACCGCCGCAGGTGTAACATCAGGTTTTCATGCCATGTGCAATGGCGCCAATCTTGCCTATAAAAAAAAATCCTTTCTCAGTGTAAATGGCTTTGATGGAATTGATAAGGTAGCTACAGGAGACGATATGCTGCTGATGTACAAGATATGGAGGTCCGAACCTGGTAAGGTTCATTATTTAAAAAGTCAGGAAGCGATCATGAGCACTCAACCCATGCAAAGCTGGAAAAAGTTTTTCATGCAGCGGAGAAGATGGGCAAGTAAAACGCTTGTTTATGATGACAAAATGGTTATCGCTGTTTTATTTCTTGTTTACCTGGTCAATTGCTTTTTTATTGTACTGGTTATAGCGGCCCTGTTCAATTCTGCTTACCTGTGGCTGTTGCCTGGCTATCTGATCATCAAATCCCTGATAGAATTTCCTTTCATTTACCTGGTCACCAGATTTTATAAAGAAGAAAAACTACGGGGATACTTTTTCCTTTTTCAACCCCTTCACATTATATATACTGTATTGGCAGGCACGCTCAGCCAGTTTGGCAAATATGAATGGAAGGGCAGGAAAACGAAATAAAAATTATCTTGCCACTGATGAATGATTCAGCACCATCCTTTAGTCAGGCTGCATGGAAACGTTTGAAAAAAAATAATGGTGCTATCGCAGGACTGTTTATGATCCTGATAGCTGTGGTGGTTGCGCTATTCAGTTATTTGATAGCGCCGGATCCATCACCTTATGCCAACAGGATCATCCTTGAAATTGGCGGCGAAAAACCGGGCTTCACACAACAATTCCTGCTTGTCAAAAAACCGGATCCGCGTTCCACCACATTCCTTAGCGGGCTTGTTTCCGGCTTCCCTGATCAATACGATCATATTCCTATCAACTCATTTACCCAAAAAGGTGACAGCATCATTGCTGATAAATATATTGATGAAGGTGTATCAGAAAGAATTGCATTCGCAACCACTTCACTGGCACAGGATCCGGTGAATGAAAAAACATTCTGGGTGGGCACCGATAAATACGGACGTGATATATTAAGCCGTTTGATCATTGGAACAAGAGTAAGCCTGAGTGTAGGGCTGATCACTGTACTGATATCACTTACCGTTGGTATCATTTTGGGTTCGGCAGCCGGGTATTACAGGGGAAGGACCGACGACATCATCATGTGGCTGATCAATGTGATCTGGAGTATACCAACCCTGCTGCTTGTATTTGCCATCACCCTATTGCTGGGCAAAGGATTCTGGCAGGTATTTATTGCAGTGGGTTTAACCATGTGGGTGAATGTAGCAAGGCTGGTAAGGGGACAGGTGATGGCAACAAAGGAATTACAATATATTGAAGCAGGAAGAGCCCTGGGTTTTTCCAATTTCAGGATCATTGCCCGTCACATCCTGCCTAATATCATGGGACCTATTCTTGTAATTGCGGCCTCCAATTTTGCATCGGCCATTGTGATTGAAGCTGGACTTAGTTTTCTTGGTGTAGGTGTTCAGCCTCCCCAACCCAGCTGGGGACTGATGATCAAGGAAAATTATAATTTCATCATTACCCAAAACCCAATGCTGGCACTTGCTCCCGGTTTTGCTATTATGATACTGGTACTGGCATTTAATTTACTGGGAAACGGTTTGAGAGATGCATTGAATGTGAGGGGGAGAATTTAGAGGAGGCGGAGGCAGTTCCTATGAATTATGATCTGCGGGCGAGCGTAATTCGTAACTGGCTACAATGATCAGGGCGAGACACAAATAAAATACACTGCCTACCTTATCGGTTTCAATCAGATCGCTCAGGGAATTGATGACACATTGCATTACGAGCAGGGCACCAACAGCGCCCATCATCACTTTCAGCTTTCTTTGCTGCGTGCTGTGATAAATTTTTTGCGTATGCCAAAACATTACACCAAGCAGGAGCAAAAAAATTAACAGACCCATGGCCCCCTGCTCAATGATCAGCAATAAAAAATAATTGTGAACTGTTGACTGTTCTTCATTTTTACTTACCCAGGTCTTAAATGCAGGTTGCGTATAGCTTTTGTACTCCCTGAAAAAACTTGTTGGGCCAAACCCTGTTTTCCAGCTATCGTTGATCATTCTTACTCCCGCTACCCATCGGTGAAACCTTTCTGCAGTGGAAACATCTTTCATCTGGTAGGTGGCTACCAGGTGTTCCCTGAAATCGGTATGAAAAATGGTAGTGTTGTAGTCTGGCGCCAGCTTCAGGTAATTATCATTGCTCTTCAACCAGAATATGGCTGTAATGCAAACCAGCAGAAATAAAAGGTAGCCTGCAAACAAAAGTTTTTTTCTGATCAGCCAATACGAAACAAAACCTGCTATTAATGCAAGCCAGGCCCCTCTTGCATATGAAAAATACAAAGCCACTATGGTAACAAACATTAAACATTGCACCACCATTTTTAATCGCTTCGATGCTGCAAGCTGAATAATGGCAATCTGTACCGGCACCATAAATACCAGGAGGGAGGAATAGTTCACATGGTTCCTGAAAAATGGATCAAGTGCATCATTGATATTTTCAAAGGTCCAGTTGTATTGCGCATGCTTAATGATGGCAAAAAGCATAAAGGTCATCATGGAAAACAACAGGAACACAAAAGATCTTTCCATGGTCTTCCGGTCCCTGAATAAATAAACAGGCGCTGCAACAAAAGCCAGCAGGTACCAGACCTTGGCCAGGAGATATTTAAATGAAACAAGTATCCCGGTTGAATAAATAACCGTTATCATGATCCACACAAGCTGAATTAAAATAATGATAACCAGTGGGTGCCTGAAAGATGAATTCAGCCTTTTCCTGTTATGAATGATCAGTATAAGCGCTGCCATTGCAGTAAGCAGCATCAGGGGTTCATCAGGAAGGTCTGTTCCCAGGGAGGGAGTGAAGTTGTATTCAATGGACCAGGGTATGGATAATACAAGAAGATAAAAAAGATATTCGGGAAACTGCACAAGACAGATACATGCCAGGAGCAGAACCGGTATGGCCAGAAAATAATATTCCTGCCTCCACGCAGTCAAAACTGTAGCTAATAAGATCAACAGAGAAAAGACCCAGGTGAATATTTTATTACCGGTTAGTATCACTTCAAGTTTCTCCTGCTATCGGTAAATAAGGATAAAAGAAAGGCAAGTGCAAACGCAGCAAAGGCAGCCAGTAAAACAGTCAGTACAGTTTCAGGCTTATCATGCCATATGGCAGGTCGTGCATTTTCAACCGTAATTAGTACCCTGGGATTGGTATTTACAGCAAACTGGTACTGGTTTATCATTTTTTCGTGTTGCTGAAGTTGTTCCAGCATTGCAGTTTTTTTTGCCTCCCATATTTCTGCTTCCGCACCCGACAGGCTGTTTAAAGTATCAACTGCATGTTTGAATTGCTGCAGTTTTTCCTGCTGGCCTGATCTAAGGGTAGCCAGCATGGCGATATTGCTTTCATTCTGTAAATGCTGATGGAGCTCCTGCAGGTTCTTCAGTAAGGTATTGGCAATTTCGGCGGCTTTGTTCCTGTCTATATCCCAAACTTTTATTTTGAGTTCACCATAAGCGCTTCTGTTTATTTTACTTTTCTTTTTCAATCGCTCAACGGCTTCAAATAATGCTTCGCCCGAATGGTCAATTTCATAATGTTCAATCAGACCTGATTCTTTAACGGTTGCTAAATAAATGGTATCCAGTTTAGCAGTGCCTTCCAGCCTGTCAAGTTCATCAGGTGTACCAAAATCAGAATACAGTGCTTCAATATTCTGATTGAATACCCTTGCCTTATCAGCAACAAGGCTGTTAGCCGGGAGTGCAGTGGCTGTTGACAGATACTCCTTAGGTCTGATCAAACAAATTACAAGTGCTAATACAGCGGCCAGCAGGGTGAGGCCAAGAATGAACTTCCATCTTTTCTCAAAAACAGTAAAGAGGTCCGGCATGAAAACGAATTAATGAAGTGAGCTAAAATATTTTTTAAAACTTCCCAGTTGCAGGGTCAGGATGATCAATACAATTAATATGGCGATTGCTAAAATAACCCAAACATTGTGTATTGCCATTTTTCCGAAATAAAACCATGCAGATAATAACATTGCCAGTAACAGGAATAACCCAAATGAACTGAATCCGGGATTAATCGATAATTTTTTTGTTGTGGCTATATAACAGGCTATTCCGCAAAAATACTGGCCTGCCACAGCGGCAATACAACAACCCTGCGCTCCGTAATCGGGGATCAGAATAATATTCAAAACAAGATTGATAAGGAATGAGAATATTAAAATGGGCATCAGAACTTCAAACCTGGCAGTAGCCGTTAATGCCGAACTATATACATGAACCATATATAGGGCAGGCAGGGAGGCAAGACAGATAGCAATGACCAGGCTATTATAAGGATCTGAAGTATGATACAGCAATTGCTGGATCCATGGGGAAAAAAATAAAGCAAAACCAGACACGCCAATTGCCATAAATAACAAGGCATCTCTAGTTTTATTCATTACAGTTGAAACCAGGGCTGTGTCCCTGAAGTTTTTAGCTACAAAAGGAACAAGGAAAGATGCGCTAAGAAAACCAACCATATTGCCTGCATCCAGCAAACGAAATGCGGTGGCATAGATCCCTGCTTCGTAAGCACCATTGATATGAATGCGTTCAAGGAGGAATGCATCAAGTCTTAATTGGGCCGTCATCAATAAAATGATGAGGGCAAAGGGCAGCATGGAGGCGAGCAACTGTTCAGGATCTTCCTTTCCTGACAACCGCAGCATTTTTTTATACGATATGTAAATCACTGCAGCAACCACGGCTAAAAAAGTACAGAGGGTCTGGAGTTGAAGAAACAGAATGATATCAATTTTCCCAAAAGCAGCAGTGTAAATGATGGCACCGCAAAAAATGGTCATGAGAAATTTATCCGCTACTGAAAACCAGGCATCGGCCCGAAAATCCTGATGAGCAGTGATAAAGCTCCTGAGAAATATAAAGATGGAAGTAAGCGACTGTATCGCAATTATATAAAAAAGAAATGTCCACCGGGAAATATCAGAAAGCCAGCCGGCAAATATCGTGGTGATCGCAAATAAAAGAATCAGAAATAATTTAATGCCGATGAAAAGTTTTGTATTGATCCTTTTGCTGGAGGCCATCCTCTGGTTAAGCATGGAACTTAATCCTG
>CAMPIQ010000026.1 GCA_946886475.1 uncultured Chitinophagales bacterium
TAAAAAGCGATTTGCCTGTTGCACAGTTTATTGAAGCATATCTTCAGGATGACGAGTTTAAAGAACTGCGTTTTAGTTTAAAAAATTATGTAGAAGGTTATTATGCAGCAGACATTTCAAAGGCGGGCACATTTGCCCTCAGGGATGAATTAAAGCAATCGGATAGCAAACAGTTCAGGATTGAGGGCGGTTATGGGAAGATCATTGATTATTTATTGCAGCAATTGAAGGCAAAGGGTACGGCCATCTTACTTTCTTCACCCGTTAAAAAAATTGTATGGAAAAAAAACAAAGTGAAACTCACTGCTGGTGACAGATCGTTCCAGGCCAGGAAGATCCTCATCACGGTTCCGCTAAGTGTGCTGAAGGAAGGCAGAATAATTTTTCAGCCTTCATTACCTGAAAAAAAAGCAGTTGCCGAAAAACTAGGCTTCGGCGCCGTGATCAAGATCTGTTTGCAATTTGAGGAAGCATTCTGGAAAAACAAATCTTTCACTGAACATAAAGACCTGCGAAAACTTGGCTTTATATTCTCTGAACAATCTATTCCCACCTGGTGGACCGCTCTTCCAAAAAACACAGCAATGCTAACAGGTTGGGCAGCGGGTCCGCATACAGAAAGATTTAAATCAGGGGGCGAAAAAAAGATCCTGGAAGCAGCAATTTCTTCCCTTTCTGAGATCTTCAATATGGAACCTATGCAGTTATTGCAAAAACTGATCAACTGGCATATTTCCAACTGGCCTTCGGATGCCTACGGATGCCACGGCTATTCATACCATGTAGTAAATGGCGCTGCTCTTCAAAAACAATTGAAACAACCGGTAATGGGCACTATATTTTTCGCCGGAGAAGGTTTATTTGAAGGAATAGAGATCGGCACAGTAGAAGCCGCATTGCAAACTGGCCAGGAAGCATCCTATCAAATGATTGCAGCTTTTAAAAACTGAACCGGAAAGATCCGAATACGCCGAAACGCTGCGGATTTATATTCGAACGGTTCAGAGGAAGGGGGCGCCAGATAAGATCTATACGAAGCACTCTGAAAATATTATCCACGCCTGTTCCTAATTCCAGATAAGTTTTTCCATTAAGCGACTGAAATGTTGTTCCGCCAACATTATTCAGGAGAGCATTTTCTTCCGACAGGCTTCCCCACAATAATTTTGCAGTCCAGAATTGCCTGAGCTTGAGTTTTCTTGTAATGGGTAACAACCTGAATATGCCATTTCCAAAATTATGTTCAACATTCACGCCGGTATACTGGTCATGTACATATTCGAATCGGTTCATCAGGTTAAAGGCATATTTATTATAATAATAGATCTCATTACCCGGTGCAATATCCAGGAATAAATAAGGAAGCCTGCCAAATGTTTTGCCTGCAAAAACATTAAAATAAAAACTGCCCAGTGGCGGTATGTTACTGTAATTACTAACTGATGCTGAAAATTTATGATAGGAATAACTGCTTTTTAAAACGCCGGGGATCCCTTTTGTGAACTTCATTTCTACTATGGGATAAGGACTACCAAGACTTGACCTGTAAAAGCCGTTCTCCAGAAATTTTTCAAGATAGGCAAACCGCAAACGCACAGATGTTTCAAAGCTATTTAAGGCCTCGCCCCCTACAGTTTGAAACTGGTCCTTGCCGGGCAGGTTTTTTACAGGATTATATTGTTTGCGTAAAGAAGAAAATAATACTGAGAAACCCGAATGCCATTCTTTAAAACCCTCAAGCTTTTCCTGCTTTAACCTGATATACTTAACAGGCACACCACGCTTTCGTGCTGCAAGTGCAAAAATATTATCCTGGCTTATCTGGTCGTAGTAAGACTGGCCATAGTCAAAATCATTCACATATTCTCCATACACATACATTCTTGGTTTTTTATTAAAAAGATAAAAGGCATCAAACTCGCCCTTCCATTTTTTGTCGCCAAAACCATAAGCAGCATATCCATGAAGGATCAGTTTTTTATCGAACCTGCTATTGGTCCCCAGGTCAAATCTCAACCTCGTTCCTTCCACCGAATTGCTGGTGAACCAGTTCTGCCAAGGACCGATCAACCAGTTACCAACACGCATATAACCGGTACCAATAAAATTGATCCACCTGGTATACTTAACAAATGCTGGCAGTTCCAGCAATGTATCTATCATATTATAAATGGATCTTTCTGTGCTGGTAAGCTCCTCATGCCTTGACACTGACCAGAATTCCTCCGTTTGCAGAGAGGCCTGTTCAGGCAGGATCAGTTCTTCAGTTTTCCGGTTCTTAGCCAGTTCGGCTGCAACAGAAGGATGGTTCACCACTACCTTCCTGTAAGTAGTGGTCTTTCTTCCAATGAAAGAAATGTTTTGTTTACCAATCGGACTCACATCCACAACAAATTTATCTTTTGAAAGAAACCATGTACTATCATTGATAAGCTGATACTCCTGGATCAGGCTTAAGCGGTCAACAAAATTGATATTGGATTCCTTACCCAAACGCAGGTTCATTTTCTGAATGGCGAATGTGCTGTCGTGCACCCAGCAATCCCCTTCAAAAGTGTTTTCACCTTTTCTTTTAGGAACGAATAAAAAATGGATCAGTCTTTTGCCTCCCGCATATTGTGTATCAGCGATGCTGTAATTATAATAAGCATCACCATTATCGCTCAGCGGACTTACGAATTGCTTATCAAAAACCGGAATGAAATTATTATAGAAATTCACTACCTGGTCCATCCCTCCCATCAGTCTTGATATACTTTCATTTTCCACACCAATGGTTTTCACTGCTTTGAATACCTCTCTGCGCTTTACAGGATCCTGCTGGAAATAATAATGGGAAATGGCTTCAGTTAAGTATGCGGGAAGAAAAGGTGCTCCTTCTGTTGTATCCATGTGCTCCAAAATAAAATTGAAGGGTCGCATCAGCCTGGCCTGGGATAATTTCTCCTTATTGATATTTTTAATGTCCAGTTCAAGTTTGTTATATAACTCGTATGAAAAATTTTTGAACCGGTAGCGGTCATTGAGGGGTTTTCTGGCAACGATCCTTCTCCACATCAATAAACCCCTGTTTACTTTCTGCCTCACAATTACTTCAGCGGTAAATTTTCCCGGTACCATATCTATTATGAGCAGGGAAGTGTCGGTTGCAGCATTCAGAGAAGATACAACTAAAGCATAATCCTGATAACCAACTGAAGTGATCATTAATGTGTCGCCGGAAAGAATTGAATTCTTTAATAAAAATGAGCCTGAAGAATCTGCAAGGGTGCCGGCTCCTGATTTTTTAAACTGAAGAGATGCATAGGGTACCGGCTCACCATTGTGCTGGTCCCTGATCATTCCTTTAATGAACTTCACCTGTCCATAACTGAATTGCCACATCATCATCAACATTATCAGGCTGATCAGCATTTTAAAAGGGTACTTGTTCAAATAATTTAGCATACTCCAGGTAACATATGTACAAATATCTAAAGGAATTGTACCAGCAGGTAAAAATGGTATGAAATTTTCCTTATTTATTTAAAATAAACTATATGAAAGGAAGCAGATCCCAGGATAACAGGCAAAATAAATCAATGCCCGGCCACCGGCCCATACCTCAAAATAAGGATGATATAGACAGCCGTAAAAATGAAGAACAGGAAACAAAAGGAGATGATGTTACGCATAACAGAAAGGATGTGAGGAGTGATAATCAAATGAGAAGGGGGAAGGACAGCCGATAGCTTCAGGCCACTTGCCTGTGGGCTGGCCGTTTACATCTGATAATTTTCCGAAAGCTGTTAGCTTTAAGCTAATGGCTTTCTGTTTTCATGGAAATGAAAGCATAAAAACAACCGCAATTACTATTAATTAAAGGCCTTCGGATTTTGTTTAAGACAGGGAGTAAATCAATAATGAAGTACCTGCTCTAATGCATACAATAACAAAAGGTTTCTGCTTTTGGCAATACGGTATTTTCTATTTTCTTAAATTGCTTCAAACTAAATAAAATGACTGCTGAAGAAGTTGTATCTGAATTGAAGACCATGGCTAAAGAAAATATCAAACGCATTTTTACCAGTCATGGAGCGCCGGCAAACCAACTGGGAGTTAAGGTGGAGGATATGAAGAAGATACAGAAAAAAATAAAAAAGGACTATACACTTTCATTGGAACTTTTTGATACCGGCATACCTGAAGCGCAATACCTGGCCGGATTGATTGCAGATGAAACAAAAATGACCAGGAAAGACCTGCAACACTGGGTAGATCATTCTTCCTGGCATATGGTAGGAGAATATACTGTTCCCTGGATAGCTGCAGAAAGTAATTATGGCTGGGAACTGGGTTTAAAGTGGATCGATTCCAAAAAAGAAAATATACAGGCTTCCGGATGGACCACGCTGGCCAGCCTCGTGGGAATTAAACAGGATGATGAGCTGGATATAAAAGAATTAAAAAATCTTTTGAAAAGAGTAGGTAAAGAAATCCATGCTTCGGGTAACCGTGTACGTTATACCATGAATTCCTTTCTTATATCAGTGGGAGGTTATGTAAAGGAACTGGCTGCGGAGGCGCAAAGCATTGGAAAGTCCATTGGTATTGTAACCGTTGATATGGGAGGAACTGCCTGTAAAGTGCCCTATGCCCCGGATTATATCCGCAAAATGCTGGACAAAGGTGTCAGGAAAAGAAAAATGGCCAGGTGTTAATTGAAGATCCCCCGGCGCACCGAGGGATCCTGGTTTTCAATTACGTGTAGTGATACCTGTAATTGAAAAAATTGATGCTTGTAAAAGTCGTTTAACTAATTGCATCGCTCAAATTATTTCAACAACTATGCCAGTTGTAATGGCAATGGCCAAATAACAGCTGGCCAGCGGTTATGGACCGGGTCGCTTAACATTGTCCAAATCAGTTTCCTCATTATCTTTTAAATACAAAAGCCTGATCAAAAATGAATTTCAAATTACGCCCCTGGGCCATAACTGATCTTGAAAGTCTTGTGCAATGTGCCAACAATTTTAAAATCGCCAGGTTCATGACGGATCAATTCCCTCATCCCTATCAACCGGAGAATGGCAGGGCTTTTATTGAATTTGCTACAAAAGCGGATCCGCCAAATATCATGGCCATTGAGATAGAAGGAAGGGCATCCGGTGGAATAGGTTTACACCCTCAGCATGATGTGTACCGCAAAAATGCCGAGATGGGCTACTGGCTGGCCGAACCCTATTGGGGTAAAGGGATCATTACCGCAGCAATAATAGAAATGGTTGAATATGGATTCAGAAACTTTGAGATCAACAGGATCTTTGCAAGGCCGTTTGGATCCAACCTTGCCTCACAAAGGGTTTTGCAAAAAGCCAATTTTATTCTGGAGGCGAAATTTGAAAAATCCATTTTCAAAAATGGAAAATTTGACGATGAACTCATTTTTGCTGTCCGGAAAAACAGTTAAACCGGGATGGTGGAATTTTGAATTTGAAATTGAAATTGAATTTTCTACCTCATTGCCATTTCGATCATATGTTTTTTGAACCCAATTTTTTCATAAGCCCTGATGGCCTGTTCATTTTCAACATAAACATCCAGTCTCCACTCACTGATCCCATTTTTAATTGACCATTGCTTCAGCGCCTCTATGATCCTGCGATTAATTCCTCTTCCCCTGAAACCGGGATGCACATACATAAATCCAAGATAGGCATGCCTGTTGTGTTTCAAAAACGGTTTTGATGCTTCTATTCTGGCATATCCGGATGCTATAAGTTGTCCTTCATGTTCAGCTACCATCAGCATAACATCATCAGCGCTGATCATTTTTTCAATATCATAATAACTTATCCGGCCCGTATTCAGGGTTGGGTCAAAAGGACGTTCGGCTTCAATCACACCCTGTTCAAATTCCCGTAAAGTTTCCAGATCTGCGTTCAATGCTGCCCGTATGGTGATCTCTTCCATTTTTCCGGTTTTCCAAATTTACAGTCTTAATACCTGTACCCCGCACTTCCTGCCCCTTACGCTCCAATAATCCATTCATCCCTATATTTGTGTCTTATCAATTATTCGCTGATGAGTCAACAATTTGAAGATTTTGATGCCAACCTGGCCGGAGAAGAAGGTAAAACAGAGGAAACTAAATCCAGTTGGTTTAAGCGGCTGAAAAAAGGGATCACTACCCCTTCATCAGAAAAAAAAGAAGCACCTGAGGGATTATGGACCAAATGTCCTGAATGCAATTATATATGTACCGTTACAGATCTGAGGGAAGCATTATTTGTTTGTCCAAAGTGCAATTACCATCATCGTATTGGCAGCAATGAATATTACGAGATCGTTTTTGATAATAAGCAGTACACTGAACTATTTGGAAACATCAGGTCAAAAGATTTTTTAGACTTTACAGACCTGAAACCCTATCATAAAAGACTGGAAGAAACCTGGAATAAAACCGACCTTAAAGATTCCATGCGCGTAGCTACAGGTACGGTAGGAGGAAATGGCATAGTGATCGCCTGTATGGATTTTGAATTTATTGGCGGATCGCTGGGTTCAGTGATGGGCGAGAAATTCAGCCGTGCAGTTGATTATTGCCTGGAGCACCGCCTGCCTTATATGGTGATCAGTAAAAGTGGCGGAGCAAGGATGATGGAAAGTGCATTTTCATTAATGCAGCTTGCTAAAACCAGTGGTAAGCTTTCTCAGTTATCAGATGCTCAATTACCCTATATTTCTCTACTTACCGACCCCACATTTGGTGGTATCTCCGCTTCTTTTGGCATGCTGGGTGATCTCAATATTGCTGAACCAGGGGCCCTGATTGGCTTTGCAGGACCAAGAGTAATTAAAGAAACCATTAAAAAAGACCTGCCTCCGGGATTCCAGCGCAGCGAATTTATTCTGGACCATGGTTTTCTCGATTTCATTGTGAATAGAAAAGAATTGAAGGAAAGACTGTCAACGGTGCTGACACTGTTCAGAAATTGATGAACCAGAATTAATGTGGGTGTATGCGATTTGATCAAAAAACATCAGATGCATGTAAAGGCTTTGCAGCCATATTCTCCCTGCATGCATTTCAAAAATACCTCGAGCCATGGAAATTATTTGAACTTCCTTTTTTCTTATCCCATAAGCGGGCATCCATCATATGTTCAAAATCATGGCAGTATCCTATCTTTACCGGTAAAGCAACATGGGCTTTCAGTCACGTTTATCAAACTTTTGACGATCAACCATGAACCACTATGGCTGAAATCAGGAACCGCTCAGCATATTTCGAATATTATATTGACGATAAATACGTTGCTGGTATTATGCTTACCGGAACGGAAGTGAAATCATTAAGAGAAGGCAAGGCTAATTTTAATGATAGCTACTGTATGCTGCATAAAAATGAATTGTGGATCAAATCATTTCACATTTCACCCTACTCCCATGGTACGGTAAATAACCATGATCCAATTCGGGAACGAAAATTGCTATTGAACCGGCGGGAATTGAAAAAGCTTGAATCCAAAATGAAGGAAAAGGGTTATACCATTGTTCCCCTTCGTTTATTTTTCAATGAAAAGAACCTGGCGAAACTGGAGATCGGGCTTGCAAAAGGGAAAAAACTCCATGACAAGCGTGAAACCATTAAGCAAAGAGATACTGAAAGGGAAATTAAACGTTATATAAAATAATTAATCATACAAGCCATACCAGGTACATGAAAAAAGTTTTGATCCTCTTACTACTAGCCTGCACTTTTCATGTAAATGCCCAAAACGTTGTGGGATACTGGTATGGCACCGCCAATGTAAGCACAAGCGGACCTGCTAATAATTACCTCGTTGAACTGATATTAAGGCAAAATAAGACCTCGGTGCAGGCCATCATGAACTACTATTTTAAAAACACTTTCCGCAGCATCAGGCTCAATGGCGATTATAATTCCGTAACCCGCGAGCTTTCACTTTACAATATTTCAATTCCATATTTTGGCAGTACAGAAAATATGGAAGTGGATTGCGCTATGGATTTTAAAGCAACACACAGGGTATCGCGGGCAGGATCTAACCTGGTGGGAAGGTTTATAGGAAAAGACGCTTATAAATACACCTGTCCCGATATAGTTTTTGATTTAAAGCTGAATCAGGATGCAGGTGACCTGGATTCTGTTTTAATTGCGCTGAAAAATTTCAAGGAAACCTTCCAGGTATGGAGCCCGACGGCAACCGATACCCTGGTGTCGGCCGTGGTGCAGCAAAGAACTATTCAGAATCCTGTTGTGAACCAGGAATTCCGGGAGCGTGAGAAAGTGGTTCAAAACGAGATCGAAGTATTAACGGATTCCATCCAGGTGGACCTTTATGATAACGGTGAGATTGATGGGGATTCCATTTCCGTTTTCTTCAATGAGCAATTGATGGCTGCCAATCTCAAATTAAGTACAAGGTCTATACAATTAAATATTAAACTCGATACCACCAGGGAATACAATGAGCTTTCCATGTTTGCCAACAACCTTGGATCCATCCCGCCTAATACTGCGCTTATGCTGGTGTATGATGGAAAGAAAAGATACGAGATACGGCTGTCGAGCAGTCTGGAGAAAAATGCTGTGCTCAGGATAAAGAGAAAGAAGAAGATTGAATAAGCAGTTGAAGGTTTCCCCTTAACTTTTTGAACGCCACCTTCATTTTATGAATAAAATCATTTCTGCTTTCACCCGCCTGTGCTTCCCCATAGTGTAAAGCCGGTGCAATTCCACTTTTGATTATCTGATTCGATATATGATTAGCTGCCTGGCTGGCTGGTAATATTTCAGACAATTTAATAATGTTCACCGCAAAATTGATTCGCCTTTCTTCCAAATTAAAGGCCTGATTCATTTATTTAAGTTAGCGTAGGCTGAATAAAGAAAAACAGGAAAAAATCATCAAACAATGTTTTTTTCCTGTTCAAATTTTAAAAAAAATATAAGCACTACTTCAAAACTCACTATTCCCTGCTCCTTGTTGAATATTCTACCCCCTCCTCTCTCTAAAACAACTCCGATTGTTTTGCACCTTCCTTTGCCTCCCACTCCATCATCACCGTTTTGTTATAATCAACCAGTTTGGCTCCCACCGCTTTCCATCCCATAACATCTACGGTTTTTGCGATCTTGAATTTGGCTTTTCTCACCTGGGCGCCTTTACCTGAGTTTACAATGAGAATGGGCTCTTCTTCCGTGGAAACGGCTTCGAGAATATTGTTTTTTCCTTCCTTTATAAAACTGAACCTGCTTTTCAGGGTGGTGGTTTCTATTTTGAATCTTTTCACATTATACTGCAGTTTATCATGATCAAGGTATACGGCGGTCACCACTCTTTCCGGATCAAATTTTTCAATCAGCATAACCTCTTCCGGATTGAAACGCTGTGTGAGTTCCTGATCCGTGATCTCATAGGTGCCCTCGGTATGGATCACGAGAACTTTATCTTCCGCATCAAAGTCTCCCAATTCAATACCCTTGCCATCATGATTCAGTCTTCCGAACTTATCATCAAACCAGAGTTTGATGCTTCCCAAAGTGGCTACACCTGCTTCTTTGAATTTTACATTCCGCACCGGATATTTTGTTACCTGGTTGCCCATGCTTCCGCGGCTCTTGATCTCCAGTTCTTCAAAATAAAATTCAAACTCTTTATTACGTGCGGAACAGTTAGGGCTTAGAATAACTCTTACTACTTCCGCCTCACCATTTGGATTTACAGACAGGTAATGCACTTTACTTTTATCATGGCCTTTGGTAAGGTCATATTCCTTATCGCGGGTTACACCTGTTACATTGAAACGTTTAGCATATGCCACACCCGAAGCTCCATCGGTATAGATCATATTATAGGTTGTTCTCTCGTCACCCTTTCTGAAAACGGCTGCATATAAAATGTCCTTTCCAATAAATACCTTGTCCTGTACTTTCACCACCTTCATCATTCCCCGCCTGGTGAAGGCAATGACATCATCAAGGTCAGAACATTCCAAAAGGAATTCATCTTTCTTTAAGGATGTTCCAATAAAACCTTCATCCCTGTTTATATATAACCTGGTATTGGCTATGGCCACCTGTTTGGCTTCTATCACTTCAAAAACCTTGATCTCGGTCTTCCTTTCCTTACCCTTACCATATTTTTTCAGCAAATTTTCAAAATAGGCAATGGCATAATCATTCAAATTGGCCAGGTCGTGTTTTACCTGTTTGATCTGGGCTTCCAGATCTTTTATCTGCGCATTGAGTTCATCAATATCCAGCCTGTAAATGCGGCGAACGGGTTTCTCAGTCAGCTTTAAAATATCTTCCCTGGATATCTCTCTTTTAAGTTTGGGCTTGAACGGACCAAAGGCTTTATCAATTGACTGGATCACCTTGTCCCAGGTTTCATGCTTTTTTTCCAGTTCTTTATAGATCTTTTCTTCAAAGAATATTTTTTCAAGGGAAGTATAATGCCATTTTTCCTGGAGCTCACTTAATTTAATTTCAAGCTCACGCTGTAAAAGGTTTTTGGTATTGTCGGCCGAAACCTTCAACAACTCATTTACACTTACGAAATGAGGTTTTTGATTTATAATGACACAGGTATTGGGAGAAACAGACACTTCACAATCCGTGAACTTATATAAAGCATCTATTGTAATGTCGGGTGAAATACCAGGAGCCAGGTCCACCTGTATCTCCACTTCTGCAGCTGTGTTGTCTACAACTTTTTTGATCTTTATCTTTCCCGAATCATTGGCCTTTACAATACTATCCATCAGCCCGGAAGTAGTTACGCCATAAGGAACGCTTTTAATGGCCAGTGTTTTTTTATCTACTTCTTCAATATGGGCTCTTACTTTTACCCTGCCTCCACGCATACCCTGGTTATAATCGGAAACATCTGCCATGGCACCATTTGGAAAATCAGGATAAAGATCAAATTTCTTTCCTTTAAGGTATTTTATTGATGCTTCGCAAAGCTCACAAAAATTATGTGGCAGTATCTTGGTTGCCAGCCCTACGGCAATACCATCGGCACCCTGTGCCAGTAATAATGGGAACTTAACGGGTAAGGTTACCGGTTCATTTTTTCTGCCATCATAACTCAGCTGCCAGTTGGTGGTTTTTGGGTTGAATACCACTTCCAGTGCAAACTTGCTCAAACGGCCTTCAATGTAACGGGCGGCTGCAGCATCATCACCGGTACGTGTATCACCCCAGTTTCCCTGGGTATCTATCAAAAGGTCCTTCTGACCCATATTTACCAAAGCATCGCCAATGGAAGCATCACCATGTGGGTGGTACTGCATGGTTTGCCCGATTACATTGGCTACTTTATTAAAGCGTCCGTCGTCCATTTCCTTCATGGCATGCAGGATCCTTCTTTGCACGGGCTTTAAACCGTCTTCAACAGAGGGCACTGCACGTTCCAGTATCACATAGGAAGCATAATCAAGGAACCATGTTTTATATTGACCATTGATACCATGATCGGTTTGAACGTGTTCGTAATTCTTATTTTTAGAAGTGCTCATTTATTTAAGTGTAATTATTCCTGGTTAATTCTTTTTCCACTAGCCTGCTGGCCATTCTGATGTAAAACCAAACCATTCACATGACCTTTTTCATCTCTTACAAATTCAATTTTGGCCTCCACCACTTTAAGGAAGAAAAGATTTTCCTTTTCTGCAAACAGCTCCACTGCCGCCTGCCCTGTGGCTTGTGCCAGAAGTTTGCCATTATCCATTTTTATGGTGATATTAAAACCAGGTGCTATCTGATATTCGCCAACATATTGTTTTAATATAGATTCCCCTATCATGATCCCTTCTTTTTCTCTGGGCAGTTCATATGTTTCACCTAATGCAACCGCCGAAAGCGTTTCAGCCATCTTTACAATACTGCGCGAACTGGTATTATCAAGAACTATCACGGTAAGTTCCTGCAACGGAAAACGAAGTATGTATGAAGTATAGCCATGAATACCTCCTGAATGGGAAGTGACAGGCAAATTGTACAGGCTGTCGATAAACCAGCCATAACCATAGCTATTTTTGAATGGAGTAAAAACCGCTTTCCAAGATTCAGGCTTAAGTATCCTGTTTGAATAGATGGCCCTTTCCCATTTATAAAGGTCGCCGATGGTACTGTAAAGAGCACCCGCAGCATACGAAAGTGTGGAATCTACAACCGGTGCTTTTACAATTCCGGGCTGAAGTGTAAAATATCCTTTTGTTTTATCCGGATGATCGAGATGGGTAAAATTGAAACCGCTGTTGCGCATGCCCAGGGGATCAAGAATTCTTTCCCTGACAACCATTTCATAAGGCTTGCTTTCAATTTTTTGAATGATATAGCCAAGTAAAGAATAAGCGGTATTACTGTAATTCCATTTGGTGCCGGGATCAAAATCAGGTTTGTATGTTTTAAATATATGCAGAAGTTCTTCCTGGGTGTAAGACCTGGAAACATCATTATTCATGATAACTGAATCATCTGTATAGTTATGCAATCCCGAAGTGTGGGTAAGCAGGTGTTCAATAGTGATGCTGTTACCATTGGGAAAGCCTGGAAAATATTGCTCCAGTGATTGATCCAGCTTCAACTTATTCTCCTGCTTTAACTGCATAATCACCGCAGCCGTGAATTGTTTGGTTATGGAACCGATCTGGAAAATGCTGTTCGCATCATTGGCCAGCTTTTGCTCAGCATTCCTGTAACCAAAACCATGCTCATACATCACCCTTCCTTTTTGCGCTACAAGCACAGAGCCATTAAATTTTTTCTGTGATACAAAAGCATTCATTACCTGATCCATCTTTTCCTCAATGGATTGCGCCGTTAACTGAACACAAATACCGGCAACAAAAAAGAACAGTAAACATTTTTTCATATAGCCTGGTTGTTATTTTCAATACTTTCTTCCTCCATGGACCTCACTCTCACTTCAAAATCTTTCCAACCTTTAGAAGGATCCCCGTTCATGGAGAGCTTTTCCTTTTCAGTGAGGTGTCTTATCCTCCATAATATGTATACATCACCCGTCTTTAATTTCATTTTGTTCAAAATATTATGCATAGCGCGGTGTCCTTTCTGCCATTCGGAAGTAAGTGCATTCATAATGTCCTTATCATAGAAATCCTCATCGCGGCTTGCAATTTTTTTTCCGCCTTCCAGGATCCTTACCATGCTGTTCTCATTACAAAGTCTTTTCCACTCATCCGGGTCAATTTCAAATTCGCTAAGCGTAACCTTACGGTTTAATTTTTTGGCTTTCAGAAATTCTTTGGGCTGTATCTCATGTAGCACAGTGGGATAAAAAATATGTCCCTTTTCATTGATGAAGGGAAGATTATTAAAATACAGAACCACTATCCTGCCCTGATAATCCTTTAATTGGGATATCAGCCAGTAATAGCCACATACATCATGCTGATTCTGTCCCATCCATATCCACAATTCCTCCTGTTCATTTTCATCCAGTGCCTTCTTCAGATTATGTACGGCCAGGCGGTCATCAACAAGGTTCATCAGCTGACCGGTATTGTAAGGAGAGCCTTCTATCAGCATTTTCCACCAGTCCTTCCTTTGCTGGTATCCTTCCGTTTCATAAATATTATCAACAGGGCCAACCGCATAGTCATCCCTGATAACTGTGATCGCTCCCTGAAGGGTTTCATCCAGTTCGATCGCTTTTTTTAACACCTCTGTATCTGCTTCCTGGAATACCGTATGTATCATAATCTGAAATTGTTTATATATTATTTAGCTACAGGCTATAGGCCAACTGGCTTACACTTTTGCTGTTTCCCATTACGTAAAAAACTATTACCCTGATTTATATTACTCCATCTTCCGGTTTCCGATCTTTACTGCCACAAACAAATAATTATTGGCAGCGCCGATCACTTCATAATCAACATAAAAAGATTCTGTGAAGATCTTGAATGCAAGAAATTCGTGACGGGGTACTGCAAATTCATCAAACAACAATATGTCGCCTGGTTTCAAAAAACGGTAAAACTGTGTCAGGGTAAATAATGCCGAACTGAACAGGTCTGAATCAATATGAATGAGTTTTCGATTTTTGTTATCGTATTGTTCAAGAAATGGAATGAGGGTATCCTGGAAAAGGCCTTTATAAAAACTGGCTCTTACATCAGTAATGCCAAGCGATTCCAGCGCATAGGCCATGGAACCCTTTTCAAATGCACCCCATTTTTCCGGCAGGCCTTCAAAGGTGTCAAAGCCAAAGAACCGTGAAGCCTGGTTCTGGTTTTTTTCCAGCCACCATTTAAATGAATAACCGCCGGCCACACCAAATTCAAAATAATCAAGGTCTGACTGGTGGAGGCCTTCCTGTTTTGTGATGGCTTCATATAAAAGATAACGCCGGTTATAATCCCATGTTTCCTGGTAAAAATCATTATAACCTTTTACGGGATGCTGCTTTCGCCAGTCCGACATCTCACCCATGTTCAGCGCATTGGCAAGAGAGCCGCTAACAGGACCTGTAAGTTTATGCAGGTTCCATTTCATGAATAAAGACTTTGCCTTCCTGATGGCATCTAATTTTTTCAAGGGAAATATTTTAAGCTATTGCGTCTTCTACAACATCAAGTTCAACCCTGAGGTTATTTATAATAAATTCCTGCCTTTCCTGCGTGTTCTTACCCATATAGTATTCAAGCAGGTGCTGGATATGGTCTCCATGTTCCAGGATCACGGGATCCAGACGGATCTCATCTCCGATGAATCTTCCAAATTCATCCGGTGAAATTTCACCAAGCCCTTTGAATCGCGTGATCTCAGGTTTATTACCCAGTTTTTTTACCGCTGCCTGTTTTTCAGCTTCTGAATAGCAATAAATGGTTTCCTGTTTATTTCTTACCCTGAACAAAGGCGTTTGCAAAATATACACGTGGTTATTCTTCACCAGGTCAGGGAAAAATTGCAGAAAGAAGGTCATGATCAATAAACGGATGTGCATTCCATCCACATCGGCATCGGTGGCAATCACGATCCTGTTGTAACGAAGGCCTTCCATGCCTTCTTCAATATTGAGCGCATGTTGCAGGAGGTTGAGCTCCTCATTTTCATACACCACCTTTTTACTCAGGCCAAAACAATTGAGTGGCTTTCCACGTAAACTGAACACAGCCTGGGTTTCTACACTTCTTGCCTTGGTAATGGAACCACTGGCCGAGTCGCCTTCTGTAATGAAAATGGTGGTTTCTTTCTGGATCGCGAAAAATTCCTGTTTATTCTTTGCCGGGGGTTCTTCATTGAAATGCACCCTGCAATCCCTAAGCTTTTTATTGTGAAGATTGGCCTTCTTTGCTCTTTCATTGGCCAGTTTCTTTATACCGGCCAGGTCCTTACGTTCCCGTTCACTTTGTTCTATTCTTTTTTTAAGGGCATCTGCAACAGTTGGATTTTTGTGCAGGAAATTATCAAGTTCCCTTGAAAGGAAATCAAGGATGAACTGCCGCATGCTCGGCCCTCCTTCATCAACGTTCACCGAACCCAGTTTGGTTTTGGTTTGTGATTCAAAAACCGGTTCCACCACACGCACTGAAATGGCTGCCACAATACTTGCTCTTATATCCGAGGCATCGTAATCTTTTTTGAAATAATCACGGATCACTTTTACGTAAGCTTCACGAAATGCAGCCTGGTGTGTTCCGCCCTGCGTTGTGTGCTGACCGTTCACGAAAGAATGGTACTCCTCGCCGTAATCATTATTATGCGTAAGCGCCACTTCAATATCCTCGCCTTTCAAATGGATGATGGGATAGCGTATGCCATCCGGGTTGGTATCGGCATTGGTCTCCCTTACCAGCAGGTCGAGCAAACCATTTTTACTTACATAGGTCTTGCCATTGAAAATGATCCTCAGGCCTGCGTTCAGAAAACAATAGTTCCAGATCTGTTTTTCAAGGTACTCCGGTATGAAATGAAAATTTTTGAAAACTGTTTCATCAGGAATAAAGGTTACAAGGGTTCCATTATCCTCCGAGGTCTTTGTTTCTTTGTGCTCCTTGATCAATACCCCTCTTTCAAATTCCGCTTCTTTTATTTTTCCCTCACGGGCAGAAGCTACTTTGAAATAACTGCTGAGCGCATTCACTGCCTTTGTACCCACACCATTCAATCCTACACTTTTCTGGAAAACCTTACTGTCGTACTTGGCACCCGTGTTGATCTTGCTGACAACATCAACAACCTTTCCCAGTGGAATACCACGCCCATAGTCGCGGATAATAACCGTTTTTTTGTCGATGGTCACCTCAATGTTCTTACCATAACCCATTGTGTATTCATCGATACAGTTATCCAGCACTTCCTTAACCAAAACATAAATTCCATCATCCGGACTCGACCCGTCGCCAAGCTTACCGATATACATTCCCGGACGGAGCCTGATATGCTCTTTCCAATCCAGGCTTTTGATACTTTCTTCCGTGTATTCGAACAGGTTCTTTTTAGTTTCTGCCATAGGATTATAAACCGCTTATTTCAGTAAAATTAAATGATTGAGATAACAGGCATCCCCGATAATGGAAATACCCTGATGCTGACAACAACTTTATTAAAGCTAAGGCTAAGGATGGTGCTGCAAAAGGGGATTCTGTCACCTCACAGGTCGCAAATATATGAAAAAAGATAAGTAGCTTTGCTAAATAAATTAGCTTTACCCCGGTGAAAGAGCATGGTCGTTGGAGAATTTTTAGGTTGATAGACAGGCAGTTATAACATTTTAAAAAAATTAAAGAACGCAGGGTAATTCTGAGTTGAAAACGCCTAATTTTGGGTCATTCACGGGCACCTATTTAAAGCCCCAATAACCTGAACAACTGGCTCACACTACCCCATTGATTCTACTTACAGCCTTATTAGCTTACTAACCCATAAGAAAGTTAATAACCACCCAAAAACGGAGGATAGAATATGTATTCGTATGGATTGTTGGAACCAGGTTGCTATTACCTTGTTCAGGAGGAAATGAATTTACCTGTTGAACTCATAAAGGTTACAATGGAGTCGGATCATTGCATGTTTGTTTTTAAGTATGGTGATGAGATGACCACTCACTGGAAGAAAAAAAATGATAAGCTTCACGACATCATCGAATGCCTCAGCGATGAAATGGTTGAGGTATGGGAAAAACATTACAATAATAATGAGGAATCGTATTACGAAGAGGACGACGACTAAATAAATAATTATTCGAACGGTATTGGCTGCATGCCTTCACGTGTTTAATTTTAAAGATAAACATAAGAAGTATGCAGCCAACGCTTTTCAGGATGTACTTCCTGGTTCTGGTGCTATTTTATATAAGTTCCCGGGCTCAGGATAAACTTCCGGAAGATTATCTCACAAAAGAATTTCATAAAGGAAGAAGAGAAGCAGCACGCGCCATGATGCCTGCCCATTCGGTCATGGCCATTTTTGCCGCACCTACCCGCACCTTTTCAAACGATGTGGAATATAATTATCACCAGAATCCAGACCTCTATTATTTTACAGGATACAGGGAACCCAATGCTGTATTGTTCTTATTTAAGGAAACCCAGATTTCAGATAAAGGAGAAAAGTTCAACGAGTTATTTTTTGTTCAGGAAAAAGATGCATTGGCGGAACACTGGGATGGAAGGCGTTTAGGCGTGGAAGGCGTTCAAAAAAAACTGGGAATAAAAAATGTTTATAATGGCGAGGAAATACATTCGCTTTCCATTGATTTTTCAAAATTCAAAAAGATCATTTTTGATTACCTGCCAGATGACGTACGTAAATCAAATGACAAGGGAAATCTTTACCGGCTTATTGAAGTGTTCAGGAATAAAGCTGGTATAGGTGAACAGATGGATCCCCGCGTAGAAGAACTTGTAAGAATGGCCAGTGGTTACCTGAAGGCAGAGAACCTGGATCAGATCAAGGCCTATTTACAAAATGAAATGAAGACCGATCCGCAAATGGCCACACATGCCAGTATCAAAGAGATCATGGCCATAAAGGATGGAGAGGGCATCCGGTTATTCAAATCAAAACAGGATCATAAAAGGTACAATCCCGACCTCTTCAGCCATATCACTTCATCGCTCCGGGAAATAAAAACACCAGAGGAACTTTACCTGATCCGGAAAGCAGTGGAAATATCATGCAGGGGACAGAATGAAGTGATGAAAGCTGTAAAGCCGGACATGTCCGAACTGGAGATCCAGGGATTACATGAATATATCCATAAAAGATACGGGGCTGAAGGCATAGGCTATGGATCGATCATTGGCGCAGGAGAAAATGGTTGTATCCTTCACTATACAGAAAATACAAAAACAAGAATTGGCAATGATCTCATATTGATGGATGTGGGTGCGGAATACCATGGATATACCGCTGATGTAACCAGAACCATTCCGGCAGATGGTAAATTTTCTACGGAAGAAAGAGCTATTTACCAGCTGGTGTATGATGCCCAGGAAGCCGCATTCAAAACCTTAAAGGATGGCGCCACCTGGGAAGAAGCAGGCAATGCAGCCAGAGGGGTGATTGCAGCCGGGCTGGTAAAACTGGGGATCATTACCACCGGGGAAAACGTTGGAGATTATTTTACACATGGCCTCGGACATCACATTGGCCTGGATGTACATGATAAAGGAAGATATGATACCCTGAAAAAAAATATGGTGATCACCATTGAACCGGGTATCTACATTCCGGCCAACAGCAACTGTGATAAAAAATGGTGGGGCATTAGTGTAAGAATAGAAGATGATGCCCTGATAACAAAAGATGGTTATGAATTACTTTCCGTATTTGCTCCAAGGAAGATAGAGGAGATAGAAAAAATGATAGCCGAATCTACCGTGCTGGATCAGTACAAGCTACCGCCACTTAAAACCGACGGGAAGAAAAAGGATTTTTAATGAAGGCGTACTTTTCTCAGCTCAAGTAAATTAAGAGCATTGGCCTGGAGATTTTTTACATTGGGTTGAACAAGGTGTACCACCACATCGTACCATAATGGAACTACGGGAGCATCATTGATCATGATCTGATCTGCCTGCCTGTATAGAATATAACGGAGCGAATCGTTGGTTTCCTTCAATG
Source organism: uncultured Chitinophagales bacterium (assembly GCA_946886475.1). Next base: position 19,112 of record CAMPIQ010000026.1, read on the forward strand.
CCTTTTCGAATACCCGGTCAAATTCCGGGTTGTTATACCTGGTATAATTGGGCGGTGCAGGATTCCTTGAATAAAACACAGATAAATAATTTTCAGCATCGGGATAATCGGCTATCCAGCTCCCACGAAAGAATTGTGTTCTTGAATTTGAGGTCAGTTCCAGCAGCAATGATTTTTGCACCACATCAACCTGCACTTTAAAACCAAGTTCTTCCAATTGTTTGGAAATATAATTAGCGATCTCAGAATATACCGGAATGGTTTGAAGTTTGATTGAAGGAAGATTGGCTGAACTAAAGCCTGCTTCCTGCAATAATTTCCTTGCTTTCACAGGATCATAATGATAGCCTTTCACTTCAGTGGAATCAAATGAAGGAAGTCCGGCGGGAACAAATCCGGCAGTAGCAGGTATACCCAGGGAATTGCGGAGGTATAAAACCATTTTCTGACGGTCAAAACCATAATTGATGGCCTGCCGCACTTTCTTATACCGCAGGGCTGAATTGTTCAGCAGGGCATTGGAAGTATCAACCAGTATGCCGAAATATTCGATATTCAGATAAGGATGCGTATGTAATTGGATCTTATTTTCCCAGTCCCTGCGAAGTGTACCTTTTTTTGTAAGCACTTCATCTTTAAATGAAGCATCTATATCGTTGATGAATTCCAGTTTTCCCTGGCGGAACAAAAGAAATTCGGTGGCCTTGCTATCATAAAAACTCACACTCACTCCATCGAGGTAGGGAAGTCTTTGTCCATTTTCATCCAGTTCAAAATAGTGCGGATTCTTTTTCATGATCAGTGCCTGTCCCTCTTCCCAGGCTACAAATTGAAAAGGCCCTGTTCCAACCGCATGGCTCCGGAATTCGTTTCCATATTTTTCAACCGCTTCGAAAGGAACTATGGAACAATATTGCATGGACAGAATACCCAGGATAGGATGATATGCCCTTGAAAGCCTGAGTTGAAAAGTAGTATCATTTATTGCCCTGAACCCATTGGCACTGTCAATCTTTTCATTAAAGATCCAGGAACCGGGACTGGCCGTTGTTGGATCAGTAATTCTTTTGAATGAATATTCAACATCCGCTGCATTCATTTTCCTTCCTTTACCACCAGGGAAACATGGATCATCATGAAAAAAAACATCATCCCTCAAATAAAAAGTATAGGTCATTTTATCATCAGAGATCTCCCACCGTTTTGCCAGGGAGGGAACAATGTTGAGCTGGCTGTCAACCTCCACCATTGTATTGTACAATTGGTGAATGGCCCACATGATCGACTGGTTTTTGGCAAAGGCCGGATCAATTGAAGCGATACCCGTGCTTTCATTATAGTGAAAAACATTCGCCTGGCTTTTTTCACTGCTATAGCAGGAAGCAAGCAAAAAGCTGAGGATAATTAAAAAGGTTAAATATTTGTGTTGTTGGAACATTCGTTTGTCAAAAGCAGTCTAAATTAGATAAGTATTTGTTTTTACAATACAACTTCCTGAATACAGGAATCAGAATTAACAATTAAAATAATGATGATAAATCAAATGCGTATACAATTTAAAAACCTTGCACCCTGGTACTTTTGTTTCGGCGCCCTGTGCTGTTGTTTGGTTTCTATATCCCAGCCACTGAATCAAAAAAATAAATTCAACAGGCAGGATACACTGCGGGGTACCATTGGACCGGAGCGTGCCTGGTGGGATGTTATGCATTATGATGTGCAGGTAACGCCCGATTTTAATACAAGATCCATAACAGGTAAAACCACCATCACGTATAAGGTATTGCCGGGGCAGCATTCAGACTATATGCAAATTGACCTTCAGCAACCATTAAAAGTTGATTCCATTTTCTACGATCATAAACTTTATATCAATTATCCTCCGAAACCCTATTTCAATGAAGGCAATGTATGGCACATACCGCTACCAAAGGCCCAGCCGGGAAGTACACATTCCATTACACTGGTGTATCATGGTAAACCAAGGGTAGCCCAAAGACCACCATGGGATGGAGGCTGGATATTTACCAAAGATGAAAAGGGAAGACCCTGGATGAGCGTTGCCTGCCAGGGCCTGGGCGCCAGTGTATGGTTTCCGTGTAAGGATCACCAAAGTGATGAACCTGATAATGGGGCCACACTCACCATGAATGTTGCAGCTGACCTGGTGGCCGTTGGTAATGGCAGAATGAAAAATAAATCCGTGTCTGAAGGCCTGGCCAGCTATACATGGGAAGTTGACAATCCAATAAACAGTTATAATATCATTCCATACATTGGTCACTATGTAAACTGGAGTGATACTTTGCAGGGCGAGAAAGGAAAGCTGGACCTGAATTACTGGGTGCTGGATTATGATCTGGAAAAAGCCAGGAAACAATTTGAACAGGTAAAGCCAACCCTGAGGGCCTTTGAACACTGGTTTGGCCCCTATCCCTTTTATGAAGACGGTTATCAATTGATACAGGCACCACACCTGGGAATGGAACACCAAAGTGCAGTGGCTTATGGAAACGGCTTCAGGAACGGCTATCTGGGAAGAGATCTTTCAGGTTCCGGATGGGGATTGAAATGGGATTTTATTATTGTACATGAAACCGGACATGAATGGTTTGGCAACAATATCACCACCAAAGATGTTGCGGATATGTGGGTGCACGAAGGATTTACCAATTATTCGGAAACGCTTTTTACAGATTACCATTACGGCACTGAAGCCGGCAATGAATATGTTCAGGGAATAAGGAAAAATATTTCCAATGACATTCCTTTGACCGGGCCTTATGGTGTAAATAAAGAAGGAAGCGGGGATATGTATGCGAAAGGCGCTAACCTGATCCATAACATCCGGCAGATCATAAATGATGATGAAAAATTCAGGCAGATATTAAGAGGACTGAATAAGGAGTTTTATCACCAGACCGTATCAGGCCGGCAGGTAGAAACTTACATCATTGAAAAATCAGGTAAGGATCTGAGAAAAGTTTTTGACCAATACCTGCGCACAACCCAGATTCCTGTACTTGAATTAAAAACTGAAGAAGACAAAGTTAAATTCAGGTGGATCAATTGTATAGAAGGATTTAATATGCCTGTAAAACTAACCAATGGACAATGGATACATCCTACAACATCGGAGCAAAAGATCAAATGGGAAGGAAAGGATTTTTCGGGTGTTGGGGTTGATCCGAATTTTTATGTGAAGGTGAGCAGGTAACGCTGAATCTGCGGAGGTCTGACAAATTCCCCCGCTCTCTTTCTCCACGCTCCCTTAATATCCTGCTCAGACTTTCTGAATGCAGTTCACTGACTTTGAACTTTAAACTTTGTACAATAAACTTTGATCGCTTCCTTCCCCAAAGCATGCGCTGAATTATTAACTTCGTTCCAATGAGCACCATCCGCAGGCAGAGCATCATTTCTTCCATCATTGTTTATTTCGGATTTGCGCTTGGCTTTTTTAATACCTGGTTGTTCACCCGCGAAGGAAGCGGATTAACAAAAGAACAATTTGGTCTCACCGGGATCTTTATTGCCTTTGCCAATATCATGTTTTCCGTGGCCAGTTTAGGCATGCCTGCATATATTGGAAAATTCTTTCCTTATTACCATTCACACCTGCCCGCCAGAAAAAATGACCAGATGACCTGGGGTTTGATTATTCCCGTTGCCGGATTTGGGCTGGTACTCATTGCCGGTATTTTTTTAAAGAACGTGATCCTGTATAAGGTGTTTGATAATTCACCCCAGCTACTGCAATATTATTACCTCACTTTTCTCTTTGGTTTTGGCTATACCCTGTTCATGTTAATGGAAGCCTTTGCCTGGCAACAACGTAAATCTATTTTAAGTAACCTTCTGAGGGAGGTGGCATTCAGACTTTTATCTACTATATTAATTGTACTGATAAGTTTCCATTTCATCAAAAGCTTTGATGTATTCATTGCCCTTTATTCGCTAACCTACCTCCTGCTTGCTTTATACTTACTGGTATATTTCTATAAAAACGGGCAGCTCCGATTTCATTTTTCAATCAGTAAGGTCACCAGGAGATTCCTGCCCAGGATCCTGACCCTTGCAGCATTCATCTGGGGCAGTGGCCTGGTATTCAATATAGCCAGCGTAATTGATACCATCATTATTGCGGCAGTGATGCCAAATGGTATGGGCTTCGCCGGAATTTTCACCCTTGCCCAAAACATTACCAGTCTGATGCAGGCTCCGCAAAGAGCCATCATTTCAGCTTCTATCGGACCCCTGTCCCAGGCCTGGAAAGAAAAGAATCTTGAAAAGATCAAAAAGATCTATCACCATTCATCCATCAACCAGTTATTATTTGCCACTGCCATGTTTTGCCTGATCTGGCTGAGTTTTGATGATCTGATCAGCACCTTCAACATGCAGGAAGATTACCGTATGGCCAAATGGGTTTTCTTTTTCCTTGGTCTGACCAGGATCATTGATATGGGAACCGGTATCAATGCCCAGATCATTTCTACTTCAACTGCATGGAGGTTTGATTTTAAAAGCGGCATGATCCTGCTTGCACTTTCACTGCCTTTGAACTGGCAGCTTACAAGGCACCTGGGTGTTATTGGCCCTGCCGTTTCCAACCTGATAGCATTCACCATCTATAATGGCATCCGGTATGTTTTTCTTTGGAAAAGATTCCGGATGCAGCCCTTCAACCAAAAAACCCTATTTACCCTTTTACTGGCCGGGGCCTGTTTTATCATTACCTGGTATTTGTTCAAAGATCAACAGGGATTTGGCTGGATCGTAACCAGGAGTGCAGTTTTTGGTATCCTGTTTATAACCGGAATGGCAGGCATGAAGCTGTCACCCGACCTGATGCCGGTGATTCAGACTTTAAGAAAAAGATTAAGGATTTGAAACGGAAGCCGAAAGCTGGGCCTCTTCTATCCTGCCGGCGCCAATGTATTTTCTCATCCAGTAGTCTTCATACATATCGCTGATCATTACTCCGCCGCCAGAAGAAGCATGGAGAAATTTATTGTTCTGAAGATACATGCCTACATGAGATACTCCACCGGTAGTATTGAAAAATATAAGATCGCCCTCGCGGATCTCGGTCCTTGATATTTTTTTGGAGAACTGGTATTGTTCCCGGGCGGTACGGGGAATGGTAATATTATATAAGGAACTGTACAGGGTTTGCATAAGAGCAGAGCAATCAATTCCCTTTTTTGATTCTCCGCCATACCTATACCTGGTACCCATCCACTCATCCATCAGTTTAAGCAGGTCGATATTACTTAGCTGCTCCACTTCGGTATCCAGCAATAAAGCATATTTAAACTGAAGTGTACTGGCCTGTTCAATGGAAAAAGCTGCAGCGGTGGAAGCAGGTGCTTCCGTTTTTTTATTGCTCGTAAAAATGGATTTGGAAAAAGCTGCCTTCGGATCGGAAGAAGTGGCCGGTAAAGGTTCGGCTTCTACGGTGATCTCTTCAAGAAACTTCACTTCCTTTACAGCATGAGGACCATTCTTTTTCTTTTGGGCTTGTGCATTACTGAAACCTCCGGTGGAGAACAGTATGGTGGCTGCGAAGAGGATGTGTTTGATCATTGGGTTTTTACGGTTGACTTGGATGTTTACGAAAATATATAAAATTTCCCACAGAATGTGGATTAAATTCAACGGAGTTGCCTGCTATTTATTGCCGCAATGCAATGTAACTTGCAGGCTTAGCCACTCATTTTCAATAATTTGATATCGATCAAGAGGTCAGGATTACCATGAAATTTTCTCATTTACACGTTCATACTCAATACTCTCTGCTGGATGGGGCCGCTTCTATTCCGGCCTTGTATAAAAAAGCCATCGAAGACGGAATGCCTGCCCTTGCCATCAGTGATCATGGCAATATGTTTGGGGCCTTCGAGTTCGTTGCACAGGCCTATAAACACCTCGATGAACATGGCAGGCCTAAAGTAAAACCCATAGTTGGCTGTGAATTTTATGTTTCGGCCGACCGTCACCGCAGGAGTTTTACCAAGGATGAAAAGGACCAGCGTTTTCACCAGATACTTCTTGCAAAAAATGAAACAGGCTATCGTAACCTCACCAAACTTACTTCCCTGGGTTACATGGAAGGACTGTATGGCAAATATCCAAGGATAGATAAAAAACTCATTGAACAATACCATGAAGGCCTCATTGCCACTACCTGTTGTTTGGGCGCCATGGTACCACAGGCCATTCTACGAAAAACGGAAACCGAAGCAGAAGAAGAATTCAAATGGTGGCTCAACCTTTTCGGAGAAGATTTTTATGTGGAGTTCCAGCGTCATGGAATGGCCGAACAGGACCGTGTGAACCAGGTATTGATCAAATTTGCCAGAAAGCATCATGTAAAGATCATTGCATCTAACGATTCACATTATGTGGACCAGGAGGACTTTACCGCACATGATATTTTGCTATGTATCAATACAGGAGAAAAAGTTGCTACGCCTGCACTTCGTGAGTTCTCCGATGATGATGTGATGATAAAGGATAAAAGATTTGCCTTTCCCAACGACCAGTTCTTCTTCAAAAAGACGGAACAAATGCTCAAAGCTTTTCATGACCTGCCTGAGGCTATTGACAATACCAATGAGATCGTTGATAAAGTGGATCTGCTCAATCTCAAAAGAGATATCCTTCTTCCGGCTTTTCCCATTCCAAAAGAATTCCAGATCCACGCAGATGCCAATACCAACCAGTGGGAATTCCTGAAACATATTACTTACGAGGGCGCAAGGAAAAGATATGCTGAGATCGGAGAAGACCTTCGCGAACGCATCGATTTTGAATTATTCACTATCAGGACCATGGGTTTTGCCGGTTACTTTCTCATTGTATCGGATTTTATAAAAGCCGGAAGGGAACTTGGCGTTTTCGTTGGACCGGGCCGAGGATCAGCAGCCGGAAGCGTGGTAGCCTATTGTATCGGCATCACCAATATAGACCCCATAAAATATAATTTACTGTTTGAAAGGTTCCTCAACCCGGACCGCAAGTCCATGCCCGATATCGATACCGACTTTGACGATGTGGGCAGACAAAAAGTGATTGACTATGTGGTTGACAAATATGGAAAGAACCAGGTGGCACAGATCGTAACCTATGGCACCATGGCGGCTAAAATGAGTATCAAGGATGTTGCCCGTGTAATGGACCTCCCCCTTCCGGAAAGCAATGCCCTGGCCAAGCTGGTGTCTGACCGGCCCGGAACCAAATTACACAGAATACTGCATGCACCACTTACGGCTAAGGATGGAGAAAAACCTTTGGATGAAGACTACAGCAGTGAAGATGTTGAGAATGCAAAAAAGCTCAGGGAGATCTATAATGGAAAAGGGCTCCCAACAGATGTGTTACACATTGCTGAAAGACTGGAAGGCTCTGTCAGGAATACAGGCATCCATGCAGCAGGGATCATCATTGCCCCGAAAGACCTTACGGAGCTGATACCTGTTTTTACTTCAAAGGACACTGATCTCTGCATTACCCAGATTGAAGGAAGCGTTATTGAAGATTCCGGTGTGATCAAAATGGACTTTCTGGGATTGAAAACGCTTTCGATCATCAAGGACGCGTTAACGATCATTAAAGAAAATCATGGAACAGAGATCGATATAGATACCATCCCGCTGGATGATGTAAAGACCTATGAGTTATACCAGCGTGGAGATACCATTGCTACTTTCCAGTTTGAGAGTCCGGGTATGCAGAAATACCTGAAAGAACTGAAACCCGACCAGTTCGCGGATCTTATTGCCATGAACGCATTGTACCGTCCTGGTCCAATGGCCTACATTCCACGTTACGTAGACCGTAAACATGGCATTGAAGAAGTGAGTTATGATATTGAAGAAATGGAAGAATACCTTAAGGAAACTTATGGTATCACCGTTTACCAGGAACAGGTGATGTTGCTTGCCCAGAAAATTGGCGGCTTCAGTAAGGGTGATGCAGATGTGCTGAGAAAGGCCATGGGTAAAAAAGACAGGAAGACGCTTGATAAGATGAAGGGCAAATTCATAGAAGGTGCCAGTTCAAAAGGTCATCCGGCAAAAGTGCTGGAAAAGATCTGGGGCGACTGGGAATCGTTTGCCCAGTATGCATTCAATAAATCCCACTCCACCTGTTACGCATTTGTTGCCTACCAGACAGCTTACCTTAAAGCTCATTATCCTGCAGAATATATGGCAGCAGTACTAAACCATGCAGGGGCCATTGAGAAACTTACATTTTACATGGAAGAATGTAAACGAATGGGATTAAAAGTACTTGGGCCCGGCATTAATGAATCTTTGAAAGGATTTGCCGTAAATGAAGCGGGTGAGATCCGGTTTGGCCTGGGCGGATTAAAAGGAGTTGGTGAAAACGCCATCGAAAATATTGTTTCGGAAAGAAAGAAAGAAGGCCGGTATAAAGATCCGTTTGATTTCATTAAAAGAGTGAACCAGCGCTCTGTTAATAAAAGAACATTAGAAAGCCTGATATATGCAGGCGCATTTGATGAATTTCCCCAGTTGCACCGTGCGCAATATTTCTGTGTGCCTGAAGGAGAAACCCAGACCGGTCTTGAAAAAATTACGAGGTATGGGAGCATTGTACAGGCCCAAAGCATCAATACCACCAACACCCTTTTTGGCGACCTGCCTGCAGTGATGGATATCAAACCTCCCCACATTCCCAATTGTGCCCCATGGTCGCTCACCGAACAGCTGGATAAAGAAAAAGAAGTTACCGGTATCTATCTGAGTGGTCATCCACTGGATCATTACAAATTTGAGATCAGGCATTATGGCATCACATCCATTCAGGACTTCAATGAAGTAAAAGATTCACAGGTGCTGGCTTCAGCCGGAAGATCATATAAATTACTGGCGCTTGTTTCGGTAGCCAATCACCGCATTTCAAGGCAGGGAAATAAATTCGGATCTTTTGTACTGGAAGACTATTCAGGCAAAACTGAAATTGTATTATTCGGGGATGACTATGTAAAATATAATGCCTGGATGCAGCAGGGACAGGCCATATTCATCACGGGATCCTTCAAGCAAAGATTCAATAAATCAGAATTTGAATTCAAGATCAGCAGTCTTGCACTGGCTGAGAATATCAAAAGACAATTAACAAGACAGCTGCAGCTGGAGATGGATGTAAGGAATATTGAAAAAGACATGATCGATTTTCTTGAGGATAATGTAAAAAAACATCCAGGCAAATCAGGCCTGCGCATCATTGTGTGTGAACCCAAAGAAAATCTCAAAGCCAACTTCATCACGCTTGACAGCGGATTTGAAATGAATGCCGATCTCATTCAGTTCCTTGAAACCAAGCCTGAAATTGAGGTGCAGGTCATTCCCGTGTAATACATGTTAAGCCATCAGCATTCACCGAAAAATCAGGACGGGAATACAAAGGAAACCGGATAATGTTTCAATAGATCCGAAGGTGAATCTTTTGTATAAGCTAGCAGACTAAACCTCGGAGGTTGGCGGTGGAACCTCGGAGGTTGAGAACCTCGGAGGTTGGGTCCGGAACCTCGGAGGTTGGCTACGGAACCTCGGAGGTTGGCTACGGAACCTCGGAGGTTGGACCCGGAACCTCGGAGGTGCAACCTGCAACAGACCTACATAAAAATATGAGCAGTGGTTGAATCCTTTATGCTAACAAACGCATACCTAGAAGCATATTTGGATCTTAGAAACTAGCAGGCAGTATTTTTTTATCAAAATAGAACGGCTAATGCCTAAATTTTACCTGTGTACTGGTTGATGCTCCAGGCACGGCCCCCGACTCTTTTGAAAAGTTTTGTATAGAAAGGATATGAGTTATTGAATTGGTCTATTGAATGATAGATAAAAACAATAGCAGGCTGAGGCATTTTATAATAATTTGGTGCTCAGTAAGCTGTATTGAAATACAACAATCAGCTCAACTGAGAAGCAGATGACAAAAATGCATGAGAACCTGATTGGAGCTAAATTTGCAGATTCAATATATCGTTTGACTTATAAATAATCATAATTATGGCACAAGCATTCACAGATTCAAATTTTCAAACAGAAGTATTAAGTTCAGATAAACTTACAGTGGTGGATTTCTGGGCCGAATGGTGCGGTCCCTGTCGCGCAATAGGTCCAGTTATTGATGAATTATCAAAAGAATATGCAGGCAAAGTAAATGTGGGAAAAGTAAATGTTGATGAGAACCCTCAGGTGAGCATGAACTATGGCATTACCTCCATTCCTGCTATCTTATTCATCAAGAATGGCCAGGTGGTTGACAAACTGGTAGGCGCCCAGCCAAAGGGAAATTTTGTAAAAAAGATTGAAGCGCATTTGAGCTAATCAATATTCGCAAAAAAATCCCGGTCAGTAACGACCGGGATTTTTATTCTGGTAAATAATTTTATTGAAATTTCAGGACATCCCTGCATTGAAAGTGGTACAGGATCAAAAGATCAATGAGCCATTGTAATTGCTTCTTCATTTCCTTCACGGGCGGGTGTATGTTTATACCGGAAAAGAATTACAAACAGGATGGCTACTGCCAATGCATAACCTGCAAAACTAAGCCAGATCCCCTGCCAGTCCCTTGTACCATCAGGTGCTATGAAATAAGCTGCAATCACCATCCCGCTTATCTTACTGCCAAGCCATGCACCTACTCCATTTGTCATCATCATAAAAAGTCCCTGTGCGCTTGACCTGATCCCAGGGTCCGTGTTAGTTTCAACAAATAGCGAACCGGAGATATTGAAGAAATCGAAGGCCATTCCATAAACTATACAGGAAACAATAATGAGAATGGTGCCCCATGGGGAAGGATCACCATAAGCAAAGAAACCAAATCTCAATACCCAGGCCAGCATGGCAAACAGCATTACATTCTTGATGCCGAACCTTTTCAGGAAAAATGGAATGGTAAGAATAAAAAGTGTTTCCGACATCTGTGAGATGGAAAGTATAATGGTGGAATATTCAACCACAAAAGATTCTTTGTATACCGGGTTGCCCTCAAATCCACTAAGGAAGGAATCACCATACATATTCGTGAGCTGTAACGCAGCACCCAGCATCATTGAAAAAATAAAGAACAGCGCCATGCGGTAATTGGCAAACAAACTGAAAGCTTTCAATCCCAATTGCTCAATGATGCCTGCTCCCTTTGCAATGGATCGTGGTGGAGGACATTTTGGAAGGGTGAATGAATATATACCAAGCATAATGGCAGCAATACCACCAATCAGGAACTGGTTTGCATCATCCTTGCTGCCTGTGAGGTTGGTTGCCCACATTGCAGCAATAAATCCAATAGTACCCCACACACGAATGGGTGGAAAACTTTTTACAACATCAAAGCCGTCTCTTTTCAATATGGTATAGGCAATAGAATTGGATAAGGAGATGGTTGGCATATAACATATCATTGCGCCGAAGATGACATAATACAAAGTACCGGGGTCATTGACATAGGGAACGTATAAAAGGATAACTCCATAGAAAACATGCAAAACACCATATAATTTTTCAGCATTAATCCATTTATCAGCGATGATCCCTGTTATTGCAGGCATAAAAAGCGAGGCAAGAGCCAGGGTGGAAAAAATAGCACTGAACTGTGGAAAGGACCAGCCCTTTGCATTCAGGCAATAGGTGCCGATGGTAATGAGCCAGGCACCCCATACGAAAAACTGGAAAAAACTCATCACCGTTAGCCGGAACTTGATATTCATTAGCTGCTCTTTTAAAAACTTAAATATATAATTAAGAATTGATGAAGATTCAAAAGCGAAATCAATAAATAAAAACCATTAATCAGGACCGAAAGATAATTTCCGGGTTGCAATCCTCAAAAACAAATGAAATATTTGACCAACCTTATTCGTTCATATTCCGTTTATTATGAATGAATCACGCTGACGGTAATAATTGGCTTCCCATCATCTTTTTTAAAAAATAAGGAATGTATTAATTATTATTGTAAGCC
>CAMPIQ010000027.1 GCA_946886475.1 uncultured Chitinophagales bacterium
GTAAGTGAGTACAACAGTTTTTACCAGCACAGTTCATTGAATGAAATGACCCCTGCAGAAATAGTACACAAATTTTAATTCAAAGAGAAAAAAAAGAATATTACACGGATTTCATATCACTTTTGTTTTTTCTTATAATAAGGAATAAACTCTTGTGTATAAAAAACCTTTTCAGTTTTAAATATACCTTTCGCAAATGCTTCTTTATGTAATTCTGGTAGCTTCTTAAATCTTTTCTTGCGAAGTCTATCTACTTTCTTAGGGGTTTTAAAATCATATGTACTGCTTAACATCATTACAACCTCAACTTCATTACATGTATCTACAAGCTCTATAATCGCTGGTTCAAGTCCAACAGACCTAAATAATATTTTTTTCTCTGAAACAGGTATGTCTATTTGGAAAAAACCATTTAAATCTGTTCTGCCAACTTCAATAGTGTCATTAATCATAATTGACACAAATGACATCGTTTCAAATTGGTCAGTAATTGTCCTTCCCTTGATAGTTCTATTCTGAGAATAAAGACTACCGTTTGAAACACAGAGCACAATAAAAATGATTGCTAATTTCTTCATGTAATTATCGTTTTTTTGGGGAGATATATTCATGAGTATAATCGTATTCTGCTGGTTGTACCTGTCCTGCAATTCTATACAGTATAATAAAACTTGCGTTGGGGATTAATGGCTTTTGTTGTTGAAGATGTCTAACGTCTTTTGAAAGTTCTGGGTTCGATTGAGTTGCTCCTAATTTACCTTCAGGATGAGTGTGAAAATCTTGTAAAATATTATTATCAGAATAATTAACTCCATATTTATTTCTCAATTCTTGAGGTGTAGCATATGATTCGTCAAATTCATTATTTATATATTTCCCTAATACCATATCAGTAACATTTTTTGAACCATCAGCCGAATACGAATAGCCTTTGATTTCTTTTCCAACATACTCTGAAAGCTGTAATGTAAAAGATTTAACTCCATCAACCGATGGTTGACCTTTACCGCCAACATCGATAACGTTATCATTTTTTTGAAAATTCATTCCGTCTTTTAAAATTCCTTTTTCTATTCCATCTATTGCAACCTTAGCTTTGTTATTCTTTTTATATTTAACTTTTCCTTTCCGATCTGTTTTAAGGATCCTATCAGGATCATCGTTCTTTTCACCCACTTGTTTCACATCTCCTGTTTTCTTATCCAATGTATAATCTGTCAAACCATTTGGGTCAATTCTATTTAATGGATTGTTCTGAACGTAATTGTATGGTGTCACCCAAAAGCGTTTTTGTGCAAACGGGTCTATGGTAGTCCATCTTCCTATTTGAGCATCATACATCCTAGCACCAAAGTCATATTGCTCTAATCCGCTACCGTCACTAAATTCCTTGCTCTGAATTTCCTTACCCGTAATACCAATATTATTTGGCGAAACATTCGCAGCTTTGGAGGATATTCCCTCCATCGTCAACCCAAACGGATAATAATGGTTTTCTTCCAAAATTGGTCCCCTGATATGCGTCACCTGTAAATTATCAAAATATACGGGAATCGATTCATCGGAATTGGCTACAAAAACAAATAAATACCCATTTTTCTCCATCAACAAATCTTGCAAGAGATGGATCTTGAATTCTTCATCATCACCTACTGGATTGAACGGCTATAAAATGCAAATTCAAGGAGTTTAAAACAAAATCCACAATCAGTCCATGTGGAATAGAAACACTGTGCTACAAACTTTCACATTGCATATTATGATTTTAATGGTCTATTTAGTAAATTAGGAGACCAAATCTTTTAGACTATGAAGCAATTATCCGAAACCTGGTTTGCCGAAGGGTATATTGATTTCGAATTGAAAAAATATACTTTACTGGCTTACCTGCAACAGATCAATAAATATTTTACGGAAAGCAGGCTGTATCCGCAGCTGGCAGACCTGATCTTCCATTATAATAATATCGTTGCCTTCAGGGAAAATAAAAAATACCTGCAGGAACACTTTCCTAAAAAACTTACAGGATTGCAGATAGAGAAACTTCAGTTTCTTTATGAACAAATGATCGAGGATAATGAATTGATGCAGGAACTGGAGGAGATCATCAATTACTCCGCTTCAGAAATGAAAACCACCATCAGCTGTGGCGCTGAGATCTATGAATTTGTGGAAGAAAAGATCACCATTACTCCTATCGGGCTCATACCAATAGACATCATGGAAGGTTATTTTTTCCTGAGTACTGGAAAATCCAAATCTACAAGGGTGTATCAATACAGGCTTTCCATTTTCGAAAAACACAATGAAAATTTCAGGAGTATCAAAACCTCTTATTTGGAAATGATGCAACGAAGCATGGTGAACACCTATGAGAATTTAAAGTATGAGCTGATAAAAAGCAGGACGGAACTTCCCAACCCGGCTGTTTATAGTATTGAAACAGACCTGAATTTCCCGGTGGAAGAAACCTTATTGCCTATTGCAAAAAGAAGCCTGGTGAAGTTCATTTCAACACCAGCCGCCTAAGGATCTATTTTATCAGAATAGACTTGAAATAGACATTCCTTGATTTAGCCTGGGGTTTGTTATTTTTTTCGTAAAAGCTCAGGCTATACATTTTATTTCCTACAAAAATATTTTTGTTGTACATAATATTAAGCGAATTATCATCATCCTTGCCCATGTCAATCACAAATTCAAAACACATATAACCTCCTACCTTATCTTTTTTTTCGGAAATGAGGCTGGCTCCTTCAATCTGTCCCAGTACACCATCCCGGAATTCTGCAAACGATGCGGTTCTGGACATTTCTTCAGATAAGGCCAGTGAATCCATTCCCATTTTACTGAAATCAACAACCATAAGCATACACCTTGAATCATCATTAAGATCCGATATCCAAACAGGATTTCCCTGCATTTCCTGTTCTACAGGCTGAGATGGAAATTTAACTGAAAACCTCTCATCAATATCAACATTGATCCAGTCAAAGCCTGAAAATGATAAAAGCGGCAACAAAAATGATAAAAGCAGTAATTTTTTCATGTGGTACTTTTTAAAATGCGTCTCAATATAATAACAGACCCCCGGTATTCATAGAAGTTTGCTTTAAAAAATATACTTAAATAAAATACCGGGGGTTGTAGTTCAGTACACCAATTCAAATCCCCAATCCTTTCCTTTATTCACAGCCGGTACTCCCTCAGTGATCCACCTTGGAGCTTTCTCGCCTTTTAGAAGCCAGTCAAAATATTGCTGCTCCCGAATTTGAATGTCCTTACGGTTTTTTCTTTCAACAAGGTTATGAGCCTCCCCATTATAGTTCAGCATCCATACCGGTTTACCTAACCTGCGCATGGCTGTGAACAATTCAATGCCCTGGTACCAGGGCACTGCACCATCGGCATCATTGGCCATGATCACCAGCGGCGTTTTTACTTTTTTCAAATGAAATAATGGTGAGCTTTCTATATACAGATCCGGTCTTTCCCATGGTGTGGCCCCAATGCGGCTTTGACCCATTTCATATTGCGACTGCCTGTTGTTTCCACTCTCCCACCTGATGCCGCCATAGGCACTGAACATATTGGCAACGGGCGCACCGGCCCATGCGGCTTTGAACATATTGGTCATGGTGATCAGCTGCGCCACCTGTATGCCTCCCCAGCTTTGTCCCTGTATGCCAATGTTCTTGCTATCTACCCATTTCTTTTTGGATAAAGCCTGGGCGCCGCTTACAATATAATCGTAAGCGCTTTTAGCAGGACGCCCTTTTGTATAGCTGATATCAGGTGCAAAAACAATATAACCGCGGCTTACAAAAAAAGGAATGTTCAATCGGCTTGGCGTAGGCGCCGGTGCGGTATAGTTATACAAGCCATCACTTAATTTTTCATAGAAGTAGATCAGCATGGGGTATTTTTTTGTGGAATCAAAATCTTCAGGTTTGTACAGTATGCCTTCAGATTGTTTTCCATTAAAGGTTTTCCATTTATAAAGTTCGGCAGTACCCCAGTTGTATCCCGCTTGTTGCGGATTAATGGAACTCAGCTTTTGCTCTTTTACTTCCACTTTATATTTTTCATGGTTTCCGGTAACCTGCACCCCTGTATGAAAATACAGATCCGGGGAGCTGGAATAATTTTCTTTGGTATAAATGAGTATGCTGGCATCCTTTGCCTTCAATGGCTGACCATGCACATATTTTCCATCATTGGTTATGAGCATCGGCAACATCTTATCGGAGAGCCTGTCCGTCCTTAACCCTGTTTCTTTTGTTTTATTATCCAGGAACCTGAAATACATGGGTTGATTTGATTTAAAAAATCTTTCCTCTTCATTCAGTCTGACATATCTCAAAGTTTGCTTTAAAGCTCTTCCCAGTGATGTAATATTTTTAGGCAATATTGTACCGGACGGATCCAGTTTCCATACATCATACCTGTCATACACATACACCGCGGAATCGCCTTCATGCCAACCCATGATGCCATACGGATTAGGATCACCGGGTGAATCATGTAATTCGTTATAAAGCGGAACTTTAATTTTCGAAGTGATATTGCTTAAACTTTTTCCGTCCCATACAAAATAATGGCGGGCTTTATCATCATAAAGCAAAATATATTTACCTGTTGAAGAAGGATAGATTCCACCTTCATGGTTTTTTTTGACCAGGATTTTTTCACCGGTATTTATATTTATTGCATAAACATCTTTTTTGGTAGACCCGGCCCATTGTGATTCCACCCTCCTGCCGGTATCTGTAACAGCGATAAAAATATTACCGTCACCTTCACCTGTTTGCATTACGGTTGGAATGGACTCGCTGCCTAACTGCACCATTCCTTTTTCATTGAAATCATATACGGCCAGATAATTTCTGCGCAGTTCATTGTTCAGTCTTGCCAATTGTTGTGTCTGCAGGTAATCATCCTTATAATGCCAGATATCCAGTTTTACAAGGTCAATATCAATTAAAGAAGTATCCTTTGGCGGCTGAATGGGTGCTGTTCCAAAAAACAGGCGGTTGCCGGATTTGCTGAAATCAATATTAGAATGCTCACTAACGGTCATGCCCACCTGCATTCCTTCAGAATGCTTGCTTACAAGTACAGCAGCACTGTCGTCACCGTTCCTGTAAAGGTAAAGTTCATAAAACCTTTGAACCGCCTTTCTATTAGTATCCCTTTCCGCAACAAAAGCGATCTTGCTGCCGTCCTCAGTTAAAGCAAAACCTTTAAAATCATTACCACCTTTGAGCAGGGTATCCGCCTTCATTTTCACAAGGTCAAATACAACTACTGCATTAGCGCTGCCACTATCCCTGGCTGATCTGGAAACCCGCATCAGCAATTTTTGGCCATAATCATTGAAATAATAGTCTACCACATTTTTAAACTTCTGTTCTTTTCCATCTCCCAGTTTTCGCAGAATAAGGTCGGTTCCTTCCACCGCAGGAAGGCCCGGAACCGGGTCACCATCAGCGTCCAACTCATCACGGCTTCCGGAACTTTCATTTTTTATCCGGGTAACCAGCATCACCAGTGAATCGATGGTCCGCTTTAAACTGTCTACAGTTTTTTGGGTAGGTCCGGAAGCAGGTTTTGATGCTGTGGCTTCTTTTTCTTTAAGATAAGCCACCCATCCAGATCCTTTCTTTGGAGTTTTATAAGATCTGACCCTGGGCATTTTAATGATTTCATCTTTCCCCAATTCAAAAACTGCAATCGAATCTTTTGGAAGGTCTTCAGGTTTTTTCTTCCTGATCCTTGCTTCCCGTACATCCTTATATAATGGTTTTATCCTGAAAACAAGAAACCGGCTGTCTTCAGTTATTACAGCATTATATCCGCGGCTGAATTGTTTTTTATAATCACTGCCATCAGTTGAGCGCACAAACAGATCGGCATCTCCTTCCTGAGGTGTAACCGTATAAACAATCCATTTACCGTTATTGGAGATCATTCGTTCACCAATGCTCTGCCAGCCATCGTAAACACTGTGGTCAAGTGGTTTTTTCTGGGCAAGCAGGTTAAATGAGATAATGAGTGAAAAAGAGAAAAATAAAAATTTCATACGTTGGTAGCTTGTGCCCCGAATATAAGGGAAATGGGTGTAGGAATTTATGAGTATAGTTCAAAGTCCGGAGTTCAAAGTTCAAAGTCAAAAGTTCAAAGTTCCCGTCGGGGGTGGTGTAACAAGAATACCAGATCCCTGTTTCATTTTTACTTCGCAAATTGTAATGCAAACTTAAACTTCCACTGTCCCTCTGTTCACCTGCTCTTCTGTATTACTGTTTCGCTGTTCCCCTGTTCTGTTCCTAACGATCCTCCACATATGGATCAATACGGCAATAGCAATCAGGGCAAAGCCAAGATAGAACCAGTTATTGAGGAAGCGGTTTTCCTTATAAATAATGAAAGCAAGGATGATCCCGTAAATAGGTTCAAGGGTAAGGGCAAGGTTTACGGTAAATGCGGATACTTTTTTTAATGCTCTTATATAAAGAAAAAAAGTAAAAATGGTACATACCCAGCTGAGAATGACCAGCCATAACCAGTCCAATAGATTTGGAGTTGTCCAGTTCTCAGGAAATACATACTGGAATAATGGGAGTAAAAGCGTAAGTCCAATAAAACCACCAGACAGCTGGTACAGTGTAATGTGTTCGGGCTTGTATTGGTCAATGATCTTTTTATTAAGAACGGAAACTATTACGGTTAACAGGGCTGACAATAATCCAACAACAATGCCTGTTGAGAATTCAAGATGTGTATTGTAAATGATCAATATGCCGGCAATGGCAAACAGGCCTAAAAATATTTCAGCCGGGTCAAATCTTTTTTTAAGGATAAGTGGTTCTATCAAAGCAGCCAGTAATGCAGTTGTAGACAAACAGGTTAGTGCAATGGTTACATTGGCCAGTTTGATGCTGGCATAGAAGCAAACCCAGTGCAGTGCCAGAATGGTTCCGATGAAAGAGATCATTAATATTGACCTCGAGGGAATCCTTTTTGCTTTTCCCTGAATGAGGTAAAGTACCCAGAGCGAGATCATGGTGATTAACAACCGCCACCACACCAGCATGGTGGAATCCAGGGTAATGGCCCTTCCCAGTACGCCTGTAAATCCCCAAAGAAAAACTGCAGCATTCAGTTGTATCAGCGCCTTTTTCATTCTCCTCAAAGAAAGGGAAAAAACAGAAGGAAAAATAAATAGCCCATTGTTCCGGTTACTTTACAACTGAAGCTGTTGTATCAAGCTTATTTTTTACTCTTCTCCTGTAATTGGTAAAGAAGCTATACCAACGGAGCTTGAGCACGCCCAGTATGCCTTCTTTAACAATGCCGCGGTTCATTTTTGATTCACCAAACTGCCGGTCCTCAAAATTGATGGGCACTTCTTTTAATGTAAAGCCCAGTTTCCATGCAGCAAATTTCATTTCTATCTGGAAGGCATAGCCTACAAAATGAATTTCATCAAGGTTGATGGTTTCCAGCACTTCTTTTTTATAACACATGAATCCAGCTGTCTGGTCGGCAATGGGCATCCATAATATCATTCTTGTATAAAGAGATCCGCCTTTTGATAAGGCGATCCTGTTCTTAGGCCAGTTCTTCACACCACCACCCTTCACATACCTTGAGCCAACAGCCACATCGGCGCCCCCGCTTTTACATGCATCATATAATCTCGGAAGGTCTTTTGGATTGTGGGAGAAATCCGCATCCATTTCAAAAATGTACTGGTAGCCTCTTGAAGTGGCCCATTTAAATCCATGAATATAGGCAGTGCCCAATCCAAGCTTGCCCGATCTTTCCTCCAGGAAAACCGTATCATTGAATTGCGGCTGTAATGAGCGGACAATTTCTGCTGTACCATCGGGAGACCCATCATCAATTACCAGCACATGAAAATCTTCACCGAGATCGTATACTGCCCGGAGAATTGCGGCAATATTTTCCTTTTCATTATACGTTGGTATGATCACTAATTTTTCCAATCTTCCTCAGAATTTTTTAAGCATGTTCTTCGTATAGATCTCGGTGAGCTTTTGTTTTGTATTCATTGGGAATTCGCCTTTCATCATCCAGTCGTAATACTGAGGTTCGGCTTTGAGCACATCGCTCACCGGCCTGCCCTTATGCTTTCCGAAATTAAATACTTCCACTCCTTTGTCGTCATAGATAAAACGCCTTGCAAAGTCAATTATTGAGTCATCTCCAACAAGTTTTAGGATACTGTCAACATTATTTCCCAATTGTGGATAACGCTCCAGTTGTGCATACAGGATCTCGGCGGTTGCTGCCGCATCCACTTCTGCACCATGTGCGCCATCCAGGTTTTTCTGGCAGTAAAATTTGTAGGCAGCGGACAGAGTTCTCTGTTCCATCTGGTGAAAGATCTTCTGCACATCAATCACCTTTCTGTTCTTCATATCAAAATCCACTTCTGCGCGAAGAAATTCTTCTATCAGCAATGGAATATCCAGCCTGTATGCATTATAACAAGCGATATCACAACCATCAAGCGATTGTTTGATTTCCTGGGCAAGCTGTTTGAAAGTAGGGGCATCCTTTACCATTTCATTGGTAATGCCATGTATATCAACGATGGCCTGCGGTATGGCTATTTGCGGATTGATGATCTTTCTTTTGACCGAGCGGTTTCCATCGGGCAGGGTTTTGATGATGGCAATTTCTACGATCCGGTCAATGGCTACATTTGATCCTGTAGCTTCGATATCAATAAATGCAAGGGGTTTTTTAAGTTGTAACATTTTTCAGGGGATTCTTAAAGGCGGTAAAGGTAAAGTATTGTAGTGTGATGAATGCAATCATCCACCTTATTGTGTAATTCTTCTGGCAAGCGCTTCCGTATTCAAACCATCATAATTTCCCGAGCTCATAAACACCACAACTGCATTTTTATAATCCTGTTGGTTTAACCAGTTCTCAAGTTCATTTTTATCATTGAAAACCATCATATCCTTTCTTCCAAAACCATTCTTCACAATTTCTTTGGGCAGAGGCGGCATTCTTTTCAGTTCAAGTGCATGCTGGCTGTAAAAAACGGCAGCTGCATCCGCTTTTGACAATGCACCTTTGTATTCTTTCATGAAATTTTCATTGAGACTGCTAAAAGTATGGAGTTCAAGTGCGGTGATGAGACGCTTTTGAGGAAACTGGTGCTTTACCGCTTCTATTGTAGCTTTTACTTTTGAAGGCGCATGTGCAAAATCGCGGTAAAAAACCGTATGCTCATTTTTTGCCAGAACTTCCAGGCGGCGGGCCGCACCTGTAAAACTGCTGATGGCATGTGTGAAATCTTTTGCGTTCACACCCAGGAGTTCACTTACCATCCAGGCGGCATGAAGGTTCATCAGGTTATGATCTCCAAAAACCTGTAACTGCGCGGTATTTCCTTCAATGATTACGCTGGTCTCTCCATTATTGATCGTATGCCCCGGTACGTTATAAGGATGATAATTAATATCAGCCCTTCCATGTTCATGCACCAGATCTTTCAACACCTGGTCCGTATCATTAAAAATAAGATGACCTCCCGGTTCTATTTTATCAATAAAGATCCTGAACTGCTCCAGATAATTATCAAACGTGGGGAATACGTTGATATGGTCCCAGGCAATTCCGGTAATAATGGCGATATGAGGAAAAAGGAAATGAAACTTCGGCCGCCTTTCAATGGTACTTGCCGGATATTCGTCTCCTTCGCAAACCACAACCGGTGCATCAGAAATATTTACCGACTGGTCGAAGCCCTGTAAACGGGCGCCCACCAGGTAATCGAATTTTTTGCCTGTTTCTTTCAGCACATGCATGATCATGGCCGTGGTGGTTGTTTTTCCATGGCTTCCACCAACCACCACCCGTGTTTTCTTAAGGCTTTCCTGGTAAATATATTCGGGGAAGGAATATACTTTAATACCAAGTTCCCTGGCCTTTGCCAGTTCGGGATTATCAGCTTTGGCATGCATACCCAGTATAACCGCATCCAGGGAGTTATCAATATAAGCGGGGTCCCATCCTATGGATGTAGGAAGGATGCCTTCCCTCTCGAGGTTTCCTTTGGCAGGTTCAAAAATTTCATCATCACTACCTGTAACCTGGTATCCCTTTCTTTTCAACGCTATCGCCAGTTGATGCATCACGCTTCCCCCTATGGATATGAAATGAATTCGCATGGAACTATCTATTTTATAAATTATTGGAATGATCCTGGTAATTGGTTTTCAGGACATAGTAAATAATTATTAACTGCAATAAGCAAACAGGGCTATAAAATGAGGATTTCATGTTTATATTTGCAGATAATATCCGGCAAAATAAGCCGTTTTAATCCAAACATGTTTTAATATGAAAAACAAAACATTTTATTGTACCCTCCTGATTCTCACCGCCTTTGTTTTCGCTTCCTGTTCTGGTTCACGCCAGGGCTACGGCAATCACCGCAAAGGTTATGGATGTCCTGCAACCGTCTCCATCCCCGCACCATCAGCAGAGGTTTGTAACGTTTAATTTTTAAACATTGTGTGTATGCATTGGATTCATCTTACTGATGAAGAGCAGTTAAGGCAAATACTAACCAGATCGCAGACAAGACCGCAGGTAATTTTCAAACATAGCACAAGGTGCTCAATCAGTGCTGTTGCGCTGCAGCGCCTGCAAAAAGTAGCACAGCCAGCAGATATAGACTTCTATTTTCTGGATCTTCTGGCCTATCGTCATCTGTCTAATAAAGTAACGGAGGTATTCAAAGTTCAACACGAATCACCACAGGTGCTTTTGATAAGAGATAGCGAATGTGTATACGAAGAAAGCCATATGGGAATTTCTATGAATGATATTATAGGTCATGCGGCATAGGAGTGCAAAGTTTAAAGTTCAAAGTTCAAAGTTCAAAGTCGGTGAACTACTGTCGGAGCTATTGTTCGAATTCCTGGTTTCTGATTTCAGCTTGTAACCGACCCAACCTTAAACCTTACACCCTAAACCCATAACCCTAAACCCTACCCTAAACCCTACCCTGAACTTTGAACTGTTTTCTTTTCTAGCTTTGTCTTCCTTAAACATTAACTATGGTACGAAACGCAACTGCCGTCTGGAACGGCTCGGGAAAAGAAGGCAAAGGACAACTGACAACTGCAAGCGGGGTTTTATCCGGTACGCCTTACAACTATAAACAAAGGTTTGAAAATGATCCGGGAACCAATCCTGAAGAACTGGTAGCGGCAGCGCATGCCGGTTGTTTTACAATGAAACTCAGTTTTGTATTGGGTGAGGCAGGATTTACGCCCGATAGTCTGGAAACAAAATGCGAGGTGAGTTTTGAAGGAGGTGCTGTTACCAAATCGCATCTTATAGTAAAGGGCACTGTACCCGGAATCAGCAAAGAAAAATTTGAAGAAGCAGTTAAAAAAGCGGAACAAACCTGTCCCATTTCCAAGCTTTTAAATACTACGATCAGTTCAGAAGCAACATTGTCCTGAACTTTGCTTTAATTAAATTAAACCGCACAAGCTGCGGTTTTTTTTATGCTGATACTCCAATCTTAAGCTGAAACTAGTAGAACTACGAAATTGTTTATCGTAATCATGCTTACCCATATCAGAGTATTCTACGCACCGGTAAGTAAATACCATAAACAGAAAATAGGGCATAATTGCAATTGACTGGTATTATGGATGAGGCTACTTTTGTATCAGAAGTTGATTGATATTATATCAATCGTTCCAGTATCCAAAAGAAAACCAAAACCAGTATCCAGAAAACCAAACCGTATCCAGAAAAACCAAACTAATATCCGAAAAACTAAAAACCGTCCAAACAAAGAATTATCCAGATCCTGAAAAACCAAAACGACAAAATCCAATATCAGTCAACTTCTAATTTTTAAGTTCTTTATAATCCGATCCATATCCGTAGAAAGCCCGTTTGAAGTCCGTAATCCTATTTGAAAACTATCCAATCCTAACGAAAGACTAAAGGCGTCCGTTCTCCGATGAAACAGAAACCAAGTTAATTTTAACGCCTTAAATAATTATCCCCTGATTTGTTCAGGGGATTTTTTATTACCTGGAAGGGAAAGCATATTGAATGTTGAACTACCTCTTCCCTTTACAAATTCAACACCCTGTCCTTCGGATACTTCACACTGTAGGCAAACCTGATCTTCCTGCTTTCGCCTGGCGCCAGTTCAAGTTTCCACGTAAGCACTCCCGTATCCGTGTTGTCCATTCCTCCACCATCATCATTCAATTCAACTTCAATTTCCTTGTTGGTAGACAGTGGATACTGGTCTTTCAGGATCATGCGCACGGTATCTTTTTTATTATTTTTTACGGTAAGCTCAAAACTGATCTTCTGTAATTTATGGCTACCTAAAAATTTTACACTGCTGTAATCGGCAAGCTTTTCTTTTTTTACCACCACCCTTTTGTCTCTTCCCAGCGTAAGGTTCAATGTATCAGCGGTAGAAGAAGGATCAATAAAAGATTTACCCACATAAGTACCTTCAAAAATGATGTTGGCATCACCGGGAAGTAAATTCAGCTTTTCCCAATCAGGCACTTCTGCCAGCAGGTATGCATCCCTGTCGAGTTTTGGTACAGCATAATATTTATAAATTGAACCTACACTATACTCTTTCAATGTAGCGGTCTGCTCTTTTCCATTGGTTGGAACATCATAGAGCAGCCCGATATCAAAATTTACATTCAGTTCATTATCGGTGATGGAAACATAATCTTCCAGACCATCTTTTAAAGTAACCAGCACTACACCATTTGAAGCCCTCGATCCATATAAAGCTGTGGCAGATGCGCCCTTTACAACTTCTATA
This sequence comes from uncultured Chitinophagales bacterium, assembly GCA_946886475.1. The sequence goes on from CAMPIQ010000027.1 coordinate 12,869, forward strand.
TTTTTAATAGCCGACTGACTGATCTTCGAAAAATCTTCAGCACTCATGGCTACACCATTCACAACGTACAAAGGCGTATTATTTCCTGCCATAGAACTGTAACCGCGTATTTTAATATCGGCTGCCGCGCCTGGAACACCCTTCATAGATTCCTCAAAACTTTGGATCCTGTTCACCGCCAGGTTTCTTTCCATTACATTAATGGGATTGATATAACCCAGGAACCATGTTTTTAAAACGGGCGCACTGCCCCATTGATCCGGAACGGAAGTGGAAAGTGACAACTTTACTTTTTTCCAGTCTATTCCAGTGGTCTGTGCAAGTTTTGCTTTATAAATGAGTTTCAGCGGACTATTGATATCATCAACCCTCACATCATAATAAGGCGACCACCAGGCATTGGGTGTAACATAGGAAACCAGGAAATCATATTTTCCCGGACTGGCTACTGATAGCTGCAATTTCAGCCTGCCACCCTTTCCCGTATTCCGGCTTTCTTCTTCCCTTACCTGGTTTTTAATTCTGAGCATCTGTTCATTTAATTTTTTATAACGATCCCTGTAAACAACCAGGTCATGCTGCAGTTCTGTTGATTTATTTTTATAATAATCCATCAGCTTAATCAGTTCAGACACGCTTAAACCGGTTTGCTGGCCTTTTATATCGCGATTGGCCTTTAACACCTCAATCAGATCCGTGGTAATCTGGATCTGTATATTTACTTTATCTATATCCTTCTGAATGTTTTCAGCAGAATCCATCAAAGTTTTGATACCTGAACTGATTTCGGGGGCGATCAAAAAATTATTGGAAAATTCCATTCCCATGATCGTAACAGCAGATGGGCAATTGACCTGAACGCTATTCATGTCTATCGAATTACTGATATCTTCTATCACCAGGTCATAGTTGCCTGCTTTCAGTTGCGCTGCGCTTTTATGGGTTAATTCTGCACCACTGCGGTAAACAGTAACGTTTTGCAGGGATGAAGGAATGATCAAAGGATCACCGGATGCCTGAGCCATAACAGAAATGAAAAGGAAAATTTGAAAGGGTATTTTCTTAAGCCGCATAGTTGTGATTTCTTAACTGGATGCTGCCTTTCCGGAAATTACATAATGGCGGATAGTTAACAGGGAGAAGAATTGCCAGGTTGAAGCGTTGACAGGTTGAAAGGGCATCCTGATTTTTTCCTGGTCAGGCCAGAAAACAGCAGAGCCGGCTAATCAGGATCAGGTTTATTGTGGTATGATAATGGTACCTTATGCGTATAAAAAACAGCTATGGATATTATCATTCAATCATTAGGTTTTAAAGCAGGTGAAGAGTTGGAAAATTATGTAACAGAAAAACTTGGGAAATTATCTCCCAGCGATCATATTATCCGTGCCAACGTGGTGCTGTTTCTCGGACCAGACAGGGCTACACCCAATACATATTGTGAAATAAGGCTTGAAATTCCGGGCAACGACCATTTTGTAAAAGAAAGCAGTCCCGAATTTGAACAATCCGTGGATTCCGCAGTAAATAAACTCCAGGCCATGATCCGTAAAGCAAAGGAAAAGCAGGTGGATCAGTGGCAGGGGAAAGTTAGCTAGTTGAAAAAGTTGAATCGTGGATAGATTGACAGGTTCAGATTTTCCCTGTCAATCTATCCACTTCCCATCCCCTAAATTTCAAACCCGGTAAATCCGTAAAAACTCCGTTCTTTGTTCCATGTCCCTTTTCGTCAGTTCGATCAATTCAGGCAGTAACGGAAATTGTTTTTATATAGGTAACGATACAGATGCCATATTGGTTGATGCCGGAATTTCCTGCAGGGAAATTGAAAAAAGGATGAAGCGGCTGGGTCTTTCAATGCAAAAGCTAAGGGCCGTTTTTATCTCACACGAACATTCCGATCACATAAGGGGCATTCATTCCCTGGTGAAAAAATATCAGCTGCCGGTTTACATCTCTCCTACCACGGCCCAACACGGAAGGATCTATTTTGACAAAGGTTACCTGCGTTCTTTTAGCGCACATCAACCAGTTACCATTGGTAATATGTCAATAACTGCTTTCCCAAAATTTCATGATGCATCAGATCCATATAGTTTTACCATAGGCTATGATAAAGTAAAAGTTGGTGTTTTTACCGATATAGGCATTCCATGCGAACAGGTCATAAAATATTTTCAACAATGTAATGCCGTTTTTCTTGAGGCCAATTATGATGATGAAATGCTCGATAATGGCAACTATCCATTTCACTTAAAAAGAAGAATCAGGAGTGACTGGGGACATCTGTCAAATAAACAGGCCCTTGAATTATTTAAAAAACACCGTCCTTCTTTTATGAGCCATCTCATTCTCTCCCATCTTTCAAAAAACAATAATTGCCCGGAGCTGGTTAAAAATCTATTTGACCAATATGCTTCAGGTGTTCAAATGATTGTAGCATCCAGGTTTGAGGAAACACCGGTGCTTCATATCAGATCGGAAATCAAAGAACCCGGAATGATCATTCCCTCCTCCCATGCTCAATTGGAACTGGCATTCTGATGATTTAGCATCTCTCCAGGCTTCCATCTTCTCTCCTTTTGTTTTTAAAGCCTACTATTTCTATTAGCTATATCCTTTGCTTATATGCAGTTGTCCATGGAACCAAAACTTCTTCAAATATTTCAATCAGGGGATAACCCGTGGAATATTTTATAGTTAATTAGAGAAAAAGAGACCTGAGTGTCGTAAATTTCAAATGGAATACCGGTATAATTAGTTCAATAACTGAAAATTGCCTGCTATGGGATCTGTATCGCTAATTGTATTAACGCTTGCTGCCCTGCTTTTTTCAGCGGGTGGGATATTCGCCGGCAGGCTATTCAATAAAGGAAGCAGGAATGCGCAGAAAGGCCAGGCTTATGAATGTGGTATCCCAACCAGAACCTCTCCATGGAACCAGTTCAATGTTGGTTATTATCTTTTCGCCCTGCTGTTTTTGATCTTCGATGTGGAACTCATCTTCCTTTTTCCCTGGGCCGTGGTAGTGAAAAAGATCGGCATCATGGCGCTGATCGAGATCGTGATTTTTATATTCATTTTATTTATGGGTCTTTTGTATGCCCACAAAAAAGGAGCATTGAAATGGATGTAAGAGAACAGATACGTGAACATAATAAGGACTTCCCCGGACAGATCATAGAAACACCTGGTGGTGGAATTATTTCCGGAACATTCAATGACATCGTGAACTGGGCAAGGTCCAACTCCTTGTGGCCACTCACTTTTGCAACCAGTTGTTGCGGTATTGAAATGATGAGCACTGCTTCTGCGAAATACGATTTTTCAAGGTTTGGATTTGAAGTAGCAAGGGCCACGCCCCGGCAGGCCGATGTGATCATCATAGCTGGTACCATTGTAAATAAAATGGCTCCGGTGTTGAAAAGATTGTACGACCAGATGGCCGACCCGAAATATGTAGTAGCTATGGGTGCATGCGCCATCAGCGGAGGACCATTTTTCTATAACACCTATTCAGTAGTGAAAGGCGCTGACCATGTAATACCTGTGGACGTGTATATACCCGGTTGTCCTCCACGGCCTGAAGCATTACTTCATGCATTGATAGCCCTGCAGGAGAAAATCAGGAACGGATGGACAAGAGAACAGATCCTTTCAGATAAAAAACCATTATGACCACGGAAGAAATAAAAAATTATTTGCTGAATGCTTTGCCGGCATGCGTAATTGATGAAACAGGTGAATGGCCCAGCATAGCTGTTGAAGCTTCCGGATGGAAACCGCTGGCCAGGCAATTACGTACCTCAGCCCTTGATATGGATTACCTGTTTTGCTTAACCTGTGTTGACTGGAAAACACACCTAACCATGGTGTATCATCTTTCATCAACAACGCACAGGCAAACGATAGTTTTCAAGATCAAACTTGACCGGGATAAACCTGAAATAGAAACCGTATCAGATATCTGGCGTACCGCTGAATTTCATGAAAGAGAGGTATTTGAATTATTCGGTGTGATATTCACCAACCATCCTGATCTCAGGAAACTGATACTTACGGATGATTTTGAAGGATATCCTTTAAGAAAAGATTTTGAGGATCCGGTGAATATGGTAAAACTATAGGCTATCAGCAAAAGCTTCTATTGATCATTGATTATTCAAATATTGCATTGTATACAGAGACGCAAATACTAAACGACGCTCACCTTTCTTCACTTCCGGAGGGAAATGAAGCTGATGGATATCTCGTTATCAATGTAGGTCCGCAGCATCCTGCCACCCATGGCGTACTTCACCTGGTGATCACACTGAATGGAGAAACCATTGTGAAAATTGAACCGCACCTGGGTTATATACACCGGTCTATCGAAAAAATGTGTGAGAGTCTTAGCTACCGTCAATTCATTTATGTTACCAGCAGGATGGATTATCTCTCCGCCCATATTAACAACCATGCATGCGCGTTAGTGATAGAAAAAGGACTACAGGTGGAAGTACCACCCCGTGCCCAGTATATCCGTGTGATCATGGATGAACTGACAAGAATAGCTTCACATGAATTGTGGCTTGGTGCGCTGGCCATGGACCTTGGTGCCTTCACTCCCTTCTTTTATACTTTCCGGGAAAGGGAAACCATTAATGATATCATGGAGGAAACCTGTGGTGCCAGGCTCACCATGAATTATATGTTGCCGGGCGGGGTAATGGCAGATATCCATCAGAATTTTCAAAAAAGGGTAAAGGATTTCATTAAGTTGTTCAGATCAAAGGAACATGAGTATACCACTCTTGTAACAGATAATATCATATTTCAAAACAGGATGAAGGGCATCGGCAGATTATCCAGGGCAGATGCCATTTCTTATGGCTGTTCAGGTCCTGTTGCAAGGGCCAGCGGCGTTCAGTGTGATATCCGCAAGGTTTATCCTTATGAAATTTATAATAAGATAAATTTTGATGAGGTGCTGCAAACCGAAGGCGATGCATTTGCCAGGTATATGGTGCGGGTGAAGGAAATGCAGCAGTCAGTGAATATTATTGAACAGCTGATTGATCAGATTCCTGATGGTGAGTTCCAGGCTAAGACCAAGGCTGTGATCAAATTACCGAAGGGTGAATTTTATTCAAGAGTGGAGACCGCCAGAGGTGAGCTGGGCGTATATATAGTAAGTGAAGGCGGAACCACTCCTTACCGGATCAAGTTCCGTTCGCCAGGGTTTTCCAATCTTTCTGCATTGGATCATATGGCAAGAGGCAGCAAGATCGGCGACCTGATGGCAACCATGGGAACTTTGGATCTGGTAATACCGGATATTGACAGATGAAATATTTTTCAATCTGTCTACCTGAAGGAGTGACCCAGGTTTATGAAACAGTTTTGTAAACAATATTTTTAATACAAAAAATGTCTGATAAACTTAAAATTAAACGTGATTTAATAAAGTAAGTTTATCAGACCTGGTTCCGCCATTTAAGGCGCAAGGGGTTATGAGTTTTTCATCCATAACAGAATCGATCAACAACTGGTTGTATGCCAACTTCAATCCCACCTGGGTACTGGTGATTCAATGCGCCATTGTAATGTTATTGGCCATTGGATTATTTGCTGTTTTAGGGCTGGTACTGGTGCTGATGGAAAGAAAAGTGGCAGCAAGGATGCAGATCAGGCTGGGACCCAATCGCGTGGGTCCGCAGGGCATTTTCCAAACCAGTGCAGATACCTTAAAACTGATCATGAAGGAAGGACTGACACCAGATGGTTCAGATAAATTCTTATTCAACCTTGCCCCTTTTATGGTGATGACCGTTGCCATGTTACTATTGGCACCCATAGCTTTTGCTAAAAACTTCCAGATATGGGATATCAATATTGGAGTGTTATACATTACAGCTGTTTCATCGCTTTCAGTTATTGGTATCCTGATGGCCGGATGGGCCAGCAATAATAAATATTCGCTGCTGGGCGCCATGCGGAGCGGTGCTCAGATTGTGAGCTATGAATTATCTGCCGGACTTGCCATTTTAACTATCGTTGTATTATCCGGCAGCCTGTCCATTCATGATATTATTATTTCGCAGCAAAATGGATGGTGGTTGTTCAGGGGCCACATCCCAGCCCTTATTGCATTTGTAATTTTTATCATTGCAGTAACTGCAGAAACCAACAGGGCGCCATTTGACCTTGCTGAAGCAGAATCGGAACTGACCGCAGGTTTTCATACCGAATATTCAGGAATGAGGTTCGCTTTGTTCTTTCTTGCAGAATACATCAACATCTTTATTGTTTGTGCGATCGGTGCCACACTTTTCCTGGGTGGATGGATGCCCTTACATATCGGGAGCTGGGAAGGATTTAATCATATTATGGATTGGATACCGTCGTCTGTGTGGTTCTTTGGAAAAACATTTTTTCTCATTTTTCTGATCATGTGGTTCAGATGGACGTTTCCAAGGATGCGGGTTGACCAGTTATTGAATTTGGAATGGAAATATTTATTGCCGATCAGTTTATTCAACCTTTTGCTGGTTACGGTGGTGGGGATTATGGGATGGTATTTCTGATCGCGGATGAAGGAGGATTAAGGATGAAGGGAATCACGGATAAAAGGAATTACGGATGAAAGGAATCGCGGATGAAAGGATGGCCGCGGATGGCCACGGAAACAGTCGTTATAGCGAACGGATATTTTCAGGATCGTTTTGTTAAGAAACAAAGCGAAGCAAATTTTTTGTGAAGGAGGATCGCGGGTGAAAGGGATCGCGGATGAAAGGATGGCCGCGGATGGCCACGGAAGTGTCGTTATTGCGAGCGGATAGTTTAGGGAACTATTGATGTAAGAAACAAGCGAAGCAAACGTCCGGATGTGGATGAGAGTATACAGGTCTTAAAAAATTATATCACAAAATGTTCATCAAACAATACATATCAGAAGTGGTTGGGGCCATAAGATCCTTGTTAAAAGGAATGGGAAGAACGGGATACTATTTTGTAAGGCCTGGAGAGATCATTACGCAACAATATCCTGACAATCGTGATACGCTTGTTCTTCCTGAACGTTTCAGGGGTGAAGTGGTTATGCCTCATGATGAAAACAATGAACATGCCTGTACAGGATGTACGGCCTGCGAACTGGCCTGTCCGAATGCCACGATCAAGATCATTACCAAATTTGATGTATCACCAGAAGGAAAAAGAAAAAAAGCACTTGACACTTTTGTATATCATCTTGAACTGTGTACTATGTGCAACCTGTGCATAGAGGCCTGCCCTACCGATGCTATAAAAATGGCGCAGCATTTTGAACACAGCGTATTTGACAGGAGTAAATTAACTAAAAAGCTGAACCGTCCGGGTTCGAAGATCAGGGAGGGAATTGAATAATGAGCGCATCTGCAATTATCTTTTATGCTATTTCCACAGTGATCCTTGGTGCAGGATTACTGGCTGTTACAACCATGAAGATCTTCAGATCTGCCATCTGGCTGCTGATCTCACTGGTGGGTATTGCGGCCCTGTATTTCTGGATGCAGGTTGAATTTATTGCTGCTGTTCAGATCATAGTATATGTTGGTGGTATTGTGGTCCTGATTATTTTTTCCATCTTCCTTACCCAGCAATCCGGGAAAGAAATGCTATCACCTTCAAAAAGAAGGATGTTATTTTCAGCACTGGCTACATTATTCGGATTTGGATTAAGCTATAACCTGATTAGCAATAATGGGTTTACCGAAACTGCTTCAAAACCTTTTGTAGTACCTGTTTCCGAAATAGGGATGCAAATGCTCAGCACAAGCGACCATGGATATGTATTGCCTTTTGAGGTAGTGAGCATGCTTTTACTGTCAGCCATGATAGGCTGTATTGTAATTGCCATCAAACCGACTGATGATCATAAGAAAGTACAGGAAGAAATGATCCATCCCGTTCCTGCCGAAAGGATCTTGATCAATGAGGTGAGCCAGAAAGAAAAACCTGAAAAAGTATAAAATGGAATCAGTACCTCTTACACATATACTATTTGTAAGCACCGCGCTCTTTTTTATTGGCATGTATGGATTGTTCACAAGACGTAACATCATTACCATGCTGATGTCGGTTGAACTTCTTCTGAACAGTATCAATATCAATTTTATCGCTTTTAATAAATACCTGTACCCGGACAAACTTGATGGCGTGTTCTTCGTCATCTTTATCATTACCATTGCCGCTGCTGAAGTAGCGGTAGCCATTGCCATCATTATCAACTTATACAGAAGCCATAAATCAGTGGACGTTGAAGATGCCGCTGAATTGAAATTTTAAGTTATGAGCAACTATTCCTACATAGCGCTGATTCCTTTGCTTCCGTTCATCAGTTTCATTTTGCTTGGATTGTGGGGAAGAAAAAACTTCAGGAGCTTTTCGGGAATAATCGGTACAGTGTCGATACTGGCCACCACTATATTATCCATATATGCGGCCTGCCAGTATTTTTTTATTGAGGGTGCTGAAATGGGCGCTTATCAAAAGATCATCGTGCTGAATTATTCCTGGCTTGAATTTTCTCCCGGCTTATCCATTGACATGGGTATACTTCTCGATCCGGTTTCAGTGATGATGCTGGTGGTGGTAAGCTTTGTATCGCTGATGGTTCATATATTCAGCCTGGGATATATGAAGGGGGAGGAAAGATTTGCTACCTATTACAGTTTTCTTTCGCTCTTCAGTTTTTCCATGCTTGGACTGGTTCTATCGGCAAATATTTTTCAGATCTATATCTTCTGGGAACTTGTTGGCGTTTCCTCTTATCTGCTGATCGGATTTTATTATGAACGGCCATCCGCAGTTGCCGCTTCCAAAAAAGCATTTATTGTAACAAGGTTTGCCGACCTGGGATTTCTTGTTGGTATTCTCATTCTTGGTTTTTATGCAGGCACGCTTGATTTTGGAACCCTCATCAGCAGACTGGAATCAACATCATCAACTGAATTTTTACAGATCAGTGCCGCATCATTTCTTGGTGTGTCCATGCTGACCTGGGCACTAGGTCTTGTATTCATTGGTGGCGCAGGGAAATCTGCCATGTTTCCATTACATATCTGGCTTCCCGATGCCATGGAAGGTCCTACTCCTGTTTCAGCATTGATACATGCCGCTACCATGGTGGTGGCGGGTGTTTACCTTGTAGCGAGACTATTTCCATTATTTGCAATAGCCGATGCAGCTTTAGAACTGGTTACTTATACAGGTGCTTTTTCTGCCATTCTTGCCGCCATCATTGCCTGCACGCAAACCGACATCAAAAGGATACTGGCATTTTCCACCATGTCGCAGATTGGATTTATGATGTTTGCCCTGGGCGTTTCCGGTCAATCGGACGCTGGTTATACCGCATCCATGTTCCATTTGTTCACGCATGCATTTTTTAAATCTCTTTTATTCCTGGGAGCAGGTGCAGTAATTCATCTGGTGCACAGTAATAATATGAAAGATATGGGAGGTTTAAGGAAACTGATGCCGCTTACACATATTTGTTTTTTAATTGGATGCCTGGCCATTGCAGGCATTCCTCCTTTCGCAGGATTTTTCTCTAAAGAGGAAATATTGATGGCTGCTTATCAAAGCAACGCATTTATTTTTTATGTTGGCATACTTACCTCTGCACTTACAGCTTTTTATATGTTCCGGCTTTATTTTTCAATATTCTGGAAGAAGGAAGCAAAAGAGTTGGTGTTGCATCATGGTGAAGGAAGTTTATCCATGAAATTACCACTGGTGGCACTTGCCATCTGTTCAACAATAGCAGGCTTTATTCCTTTTTCAAATTTTGTAACTGCAAACGGGCGTCCGGCAGAAGTCCATTTTGATCTTTTATTTTCAATTGCTCCCGTAACATTATCATTGATAGCCATTGTGCTGGCAACGCTGCTCTATAAAAACGAAAACGAAATGCCCGGAAGGATAGCCGCATTATTTGGCGGCCTGTATAAGGCTGCCTGCCGGAAATTTTATATTGATGAGGTCTATCTGTTTATTACAAGGAAGATCATTTTTAATATGGTGGGACGGCCGGCTGCATGGATCGATAAACATATCATTGATGGTTCTGTAAACATGGCTGCTTATGTAACCGGGAGAACATCGGAATGGATCAGGGTTGTACAATCAGGACGCGTACAATGGTATGCACTATTCTTTTTTTGCGGCATAGCCTCACTGGCTGTCCTGTTTATTTATTTCTGGAAATAATTATTTATGAATGTATCGCTGCTTATTATAGTTCCACTACTTACGGCTGTTTCCTTACTGTTTTGCAGGGGCCTGAAACAGGTAAGAGCAGTTTCCCTTGCCGGAGCTTCCGTACAACTCCTGTTATCGGTGTACTTATTGGCAGCATACTGGCAACTGAGATCTGCAGGTGATCTTTCACCCATGTTATTTGAGTTTGATCAGATCTGGTTTCAACCCCTGGGTATACATTATCATGTTGGAGTAGATGGCATATCCATTGCCATGATCCTGCTTACCGCTTTTGTGGTTTTTGCAGGCGTGCTTGTATCATGGACAATAGAAAAACTCAATAAAGAATATTTTTTCCTGCTCTTATTTTTAAGTGCTGGAGCCTATGGATTCTTTATTTCACTTGACCTTTTCACATTATTTTTCTTTCTTGAGATAGCTGTCATTCCAAAATTCTTATTGATCGGGATCTGGGGTAGCGGTAAAAAAGAATACAGCGCCATGAAGCTGGCTTTGATGCTCATGGGCGGATCTGCACTGGTATTTGTTGGCCTCGCAGGACTGTATTTTAACACCGGCACATTCAACATTATGGAGATGGCAGCTATGAATATCCCCATTGAAGTACAGCTGGTTTTTTTTCCGTTTGCTTTCATTGGATTTGGAATTTTTACAGCCTTGTTTCCCTTTCATACCTGGGTGCCGGACGGCCACTCTTCTGCTCCAACTGCTGCATCCATGTTCCTTGCCGGCATTTCCATGAAGCTGGGTGGATACGGATGCCTGAGAGTAGCCACTTTTTTAATGCCTGATGCCGCACAATCCTATTCATGGATCATAATTATACTGGCAACCATCGCTATCATCTACGGAGCCTTTGCTACCATGATGCAAAAGGATCTTAAATATATCAATGCTTATTCTTCAGTGAGCCATTGTGGTTTTGTGCTGCTGGGCATAGGCATGCTCACCCAAACGGCCATCAACGGTGCGGTGTTGCAAATGGTTTCGCATGGGCTGATGACGGCCCTTTTCTTTGCTGCCATCGGAATGATCTATAGCAGAACACATACCAGAGAAGTAGCGAAGCTGGGCGGATTATTAAAAGTGACGCCTTTTATATCTTCCGTATTTGTGATTGCCGGTCTGTGTTCCCTGGGGCTTCCAGGGTTGAGTGGATTTGTAGCTGAAATCACCATCTTCATGGGCTCCTGGCAAAATCCGGATGCTTTATACAGGCTGGCAACCATCCTTGCCTGCGCTTCTATAGTAGTTACTGCTGTATATATTTTAAGGGCTATAGGTAAAACGGTAATGGGACCAATGAGCAGTGCCTATTCAGGATTGAAAGATGCCAGCTGGAATGAAAAACTGGCGGCCGCTGTATTGATCATTGGAATTGTTTTGATTGGCTTTGCACCCTTTCTTATAAATGAACTGATCGCGCCAGGCACCGGGATCATTATGAATAAAGTTGCCGGAAATATAAAGTGAAGACCGGAAATGGAAAACGAATTGAAATAATGCTGTAATTAAGTAGTATGAATGAGTTTTTTTTATTGATGAAACAGGAGCTGGTGGTAGCCTTCATGATCTTCATTTTGCTCTTCATCAGGCTGGGAAAAGATAAAAGCAATGAAACGATACTTATCCTGGTTAATGTGATGCTTTTTCTGAACCTGGTCTCCGGATTCTTCATGGGTGAACCGGGTGTATTATTCAATGAAATGTTCCGGACCAATGAGCTCATGATACTTGAAAAAAACATCCTGAACCTTGCCATGATCATCATTTCCATGCAAAGTTATTCATGGCTGAAAACGCATAAACATGTTATTGAATTTTATGTTTTACTACTGTCTACCCTGCTGGGTATGTTCTTCATGATCTCTGGTGGTAACCTGCTGATGTTTTATCTTGGACTGGAACTATCAACCATCCCGCTTGCAGCAGCTGCCAATTTTGACCTTACCAGGAAACGTTCATCTGAAGCAGCCATGAAACTGATCATCTCTTCTGCTTTTTCATCAGCCATGCTGCTCTTTGGCATATCCATGATCTATGGCACCACCGGCACGCTGGTATTTTCGGAAATTCCCGGGTTCCTGCAGAATAAACCCATTGAGATCTTTGCATTCATCCTGATCCTTTCGGGTTTTGCATTTAAAATTTCAGTGGTCCCTTTTCATTTATGGACTGCCGATGTATACGAAGGTGCGCCTATTGCGGTTACTTCTTATTTATCAGTGATCTCCAAAGGAGCCGTGGTATTTGTTTTCATAACCGTTCTATATACCGTGTTCAGGCCACTGGCTGCAGCATGGTATAATATGCTCTTTGTACTTTCCATTGTTACCATCATTACAGGAAACCTTTTTGCCATCAGGCAAAATAATTTTAAACGGTTCCTTGCCTTTTCATCCATAGCACAGATAGGATTTATACTTGTTGGGATCACAGGTAGTTCCCAGCTTGGCACATCAACTGTTGTATATTTTATCCTGATTTATATTTTTTCCAACCTGGCTGCATTTGGTGTTGTTTCCGTGGTAAGTGCTTTTAATGGTAAGGAAAACATTGATGACTATAAAGGTTTTTACAAAACCAATCCGGTATTGTCCTGGATATTGGTGATCGCATTGTTTTCCCTGGCAGGGGTACCACCTACCGCAGGGTTCTTTGGAAAATTTTTCTTACTGATGTCGGGCGCATCAAAAGGAAATTATCTGCTGATCAGTATTGCGGCCCTCAACATGATCATCTCATTTTACTATTACCTGCGAATTGTAAAAGTCATATTTATGGACGCCACTGACAGGCCTATGGAAAAAGTTTCCGTATCCTTTATGCCCCGTATGGCCCTGTATGTTTGTACTATTGGTGTGGTTGTGGCAGGTGTAGTGGGTTCTGTTTTTGATTATATTCATTCACTAAGTCCCGGTTATTAAATGGCTATCAATAAGAACCACGAATTTGAGGAGCTCAATGGTGTTAAGTGCGCTATTGTAGAAAAAAACGCATCACAGGAAAGAGTTGATTTTTTAAAAAAGCTCCTGGAGTTAAATAAATATACGGTAATAATTGCCGTAACCCCACCGCCCAAAGCAGCAGTGGCTCCGCCTGCAACACCGGTTGCAGGTTCCGCAGATCAGGCACCTGGTGAAGCTATACTACCTGCAGAACCTCCCCCTCCTTCCTCGTTTACAATTGGCGTTACGGATGTAAGCTTCAACCCGGTAAATGCCATTTTCGGAAGGCTGTTAAAAACAAAAAGCGGCCATACGGTTACCCTTGCTTACTGGAACCAAAAAGAAAATGAATCAAAAGATGATATCCCTTATTTCGAAAAACAAAGTTCATAGTTCATTTTTTCCATATTGCAGCAACGGATAAACAGGATCATTTTCATGCATTTGAGTTTTCTGCTTTGATCCCTTATTAAACTGAGTGGATATATTCTATTTATTTTCCGGCAGTGTACAGCTTCAGGCAGGGTCTGACCTTCTTTTTCCAATTACTTTTTTCCTGATCACTTCCTGCACCGGTACATTTTGAATTTTACTTTCCAGCCATGAGATAATATCCAGATAGGAAAAGGCACGGGTAGCCAGCCTGTCGTTTTGATATTTTTTCAATCTTTCCAACAGTTTTTCAAATTCAGCATTTAGATTAGTAGGAGAAAAATTGAACGCATTCTTCAGGAATTTAAAGATGTCCTCCTCTACAGGGCCGAGGTTTTCCATCTTCAACATGAAACGGTAAACTGATTTCCCAAGGTATTCAAGCAGATCATAATTCCCAAGTTCATAGTGTGAAATTAAATGCAGGAACCTGGCATAACACTGAAGATCGTTTCTCAGGTCTATCTTCCAGTTAATGATCTTATTGAGGTAGACAATGGCCTTATCAGGCTGGCCGCTTCCGAAATAAAGTGATGCTACCTTATAATAAAAAACCAATACCCGGTGCCGGTCAAGATATAATGCGTATTCTTTTATTTTTTCATTGATATAAGGCACCAGCTCAAGTCCCTCATCAAAACTACCATACATGAAATGCCGGTTGATCTTTGCAATATACAGGTACACAAAAACCTGGATACTGTTGTTCTCATTCCTTTTTACAATATCAGATGCTGCAAACCGCTCAAACACCTCCAGTGTGGCATCAAATTTTTCGTAATTATTCAGGTCAAAATGGGCATTGATCAGGTTATGGAGGCCTTTTATATAATGGGAGGTTTCAATCTCGATCATCATAGGATGATCGTGAAAAAGGTCCACCCATTTTTTAGTGTACCGGTAATACATCAAAAAATCCTGGCGTATAAATGCATACCAGCAATAACTCTGGTAAAGGTGGAGTCTTTGATAAAAATCCTTTTCATCAATTGGCTCTTTTGGAAGATTTCTTTTAAAGAATACATCCAGTGTTTTCTCATCATCCTCATTACGTGCATGACCATGATTGATGTACCATCCATATAATTCCAGAGAAAGATTGGAAAGTCTGGTAATGATCTGTAGATGTGATACCACTTCATCAGCTTCAGCTGATAATTGCCGGGCTCTGTCCTTCAGGCTTCTGGTAATATGAAGTGATTCGATCTTCTTTTCAAGAAAAAGGATCTGCACAAGAAAGGAATACTGGTTATGCGCCTTGGCATTTTCCTTTGCTTTCTCCAGTATCTTAAGGCTTTGAAGGTACAGGCCCTTATTATAAAGGATACGGGCATGGTCAAGCTGCTCATGCAGATGAATGTCAATGTTCTCACTCGTTTCCAGCAAACGCAAACTTGAAAGTATCTGTTTGTACAGGTGGGCCTTACGATTGGCAAGTTGTTCCTTTTTTACCGACCGGTTCTTTTTGAGAAGAACTGCCTCGTTGTATTCCTCCATTTTATCTAAAGCATCAAAAAGCAGAATGCTCTTAAGATCCTCATTAGATGAATTACGCTTCACATACAATTTAAAATTGCGCTTCTCTCCTTTTTCAAGGGACTTGATCAATTGAAATAAAGTATCATTAGGCCTGTTAGGCATCATATAAATTTTATGGTGAAATGCAATACAGGCAAGGGTTTTATAGATTTTTCCAAGCTTTCAGCAATGCAAAATAGCTATATTTTGTTTTTACAACCCTTACTGTTTCGTTTAGTTTCGGTGACATCCTTCAAAGGTAGGTTATGAATAAAAACCAGGTTCTCATATTTGACACAACGCTTCGCGATGGTGAACAGGTGCCGGGTTGTAAACTCAATACATCCGAAAAACTTGAACTGGCACTGCAGCTTGAAAATATTGGTGTTGATATCATTGAAGCAGGATTTCCCATATCAAGTCCGGGCGATTTTGAATCAGTGGTTGCAATAGCAAGGACCATTAAAGATGTTACCATTTGTGCGCTTAGCAGGGCCGTTCACAAGGATATTGAAGTGGCAGCCCAGGCCCTACGGTATGCAAAACGGCCACGCATTCATACAGGGATCGGAACTTCAGATTTCCATATTAAAAGCAAGTTCAATTCAACGCGTGAGGATATTTTGGAAAGAGCTGTTCAGTGTGTGAAATGGGCACGCAATTATACCGATGATGTTGAATTTTATGCAGAAGATGCAGGAAGAACAGACAATGAATACCTGGCAAAAGTGACGGAAGCCGTGATCCGGGCAGGCGCCACCACAGTGAACATACCCGATACTACCGGCTATTGCCTTCCCGGCCAGTATGGAGAAAAGGTGGCTTTCCTTATGAACAATGTTCCTAATATTGACAAAGCCGTGATCTCCTGTCATTGTCATAATGACCTCGGACTGGCAACGGCCAATTCCATTGCAGGTGTAATGAATGGAGCAAGACAAATTGAATGCACCATCAATGGACTTGGTGAAAGAGCCGGCAACACTTCTCTCGAAGAAGTGGTAATGATACTCAGGCAGCACAAACACCTTGGTTTGTACAGCCATGTCAAAACACAACAATTAAATCCGTTGAGCAGGCAGGTATCTGATACCATGCGCATGCCCGTTCAGCCTAATAAGGCCATTGTTGGCTCCAATGCATTTTCACATTCATCAGGAATTCACCAGGATGGATTTTTAAAAGATGCACTAACCTATGAGATCATCAATCCGGAAGAAGTAGGTGCTGAACACAGCAAAATTGTACTAACTGCAAGAAGCGGCAGAAGCGCACTTGCTTACAGGTTACAGAAAATGGGTTACCAGTACAACAGGAATGATATAGACGTTTTATATGAATCCTTCCTCAGGATCGCTGATTCCAAAAAAGAAGTAAAAGAAGAAGACCTGCTTCACTTAGCTAACCAATACCAGCCGGAAACCGCTGTTGCATAAGATTATGGGTAAAACACTATTTGAAAAGATCTGGGACAGGCATGTTGTTAAAACAATTAATGATGGTCCCTCTGTAATTTATATTGATAAACATTTTATACATGAGGTTACAAGTCCGCAGGCTTTTGCCGGACTTGAAAAAAGAGGACTGAAAGTTTTAAGGCCGAAACAGGTTGTAGCCACTGCCGATCATAATGTACCTACCGTTAATCAACACCTTGCCATTAAAGACGAGCTATCAAGATTACAGGTGGAACAATTGATCGAGAATTGCAACAACCATAATATAGAATTATATGGCCTGGGACATCCCTTCCAGGGTATTGTACATGTTATAGGACC
>CAMPIQ010000028.1 GCA_946886475.1 uncultured Chitinophagales bacterium
CATTTCAAGTGCCATCTCCACCATTCCAACAGCGCCTTCAACGATCTTTGTTCTTGCCGCAACTATCGCCGTAGCCTGCTGCCTTTGTAGCATGGCTCCTGCAATTTCCTGCGCATAGGCCAGGTGGCTGATCCTGGCTTCCATAATTATAATGCCTGCCGGGGCCAGGCGCTCTGTAAGTTCAGTTTCCAGTATCGCACTTACCTGGTCAGCACCATTTCTTAAAGTGATGTCTGCATGTTCATCTTCCAGGTTATCATATGGAAAACTATTGGCGAGATGGCGTACTGCTGCTTCACTCTGGCGAAGAACATATTCCTTGTAATTCACTACATCGTAGGCGGCTTTAAAAGTATCACCCACCTGCCAAACGATCACGGCCGCGATCTCAATGGGATTTCCCATCTTGTCATTCACTTTCAGTTTTGAACTTTCCATATTCTGCGCACGCAGGGAAATATTGTCCTTGGTATAGAAAGGATTTACAAAGAACCATCCGTTGTTCTTGATGGTACCGGCATAGGTACCAAACAGGTTCAAAACCCTTGAATGGTTGGGCTGAACAATGACAAGTCCTGTCATTAAAAATATACTAAGGCCGAGAAAAAACGCGGCGGCAACAATCAGCCATGCACTTACATCTTCTCCCAGTTGTGAAAAGAAATAACCGCATGCAGCCAGTGACACCATTACAAAAAGCAACCCGATGATTCCCGATAAGGGTTTGACGATCTTTTCCATATAAGTAAGTTTTAGTTTGATATCATTATGATATCAAATTTATATCAGGCGCGCCGGAATTCCAAATGCAGGAACATTTATTTCCGTGAAAAAAATTGCATGGTAAATGGGAAAGAATGCATGGAATGGTTTGCCGGAAGAATGAATACAAACCAAACAAAAAAAAGTCCCCGGGAAGGGACTTTATATCTTCAATATATTTTTTTGATCAGATTAGCTGCTTACCCACCGGTGGACCCGTCTCTCACTTTTATTTTCTTCTTCCCGGCATTCTTTTTTTCAAAATCCAGTACCGCTTGTGGTTTTGGTAATTTTTTATCTTCTTTTTTGGCTGTCTTTTTAGTTGGGTCAATAGGTGCCATATCATCTTCCAGTGCCGTTGCTTCCGCGTCCACTTCTTCTTTTGGCCGGTTCATCACCCATTGCTCTGTTGATTCAATGGTTCCGGAAAAGGTATCATAAAAGGTCCAGGTACCATGCTTATAAGATTTCGGCTCCACCTTAATGATCACTTTTTCCACGATCTTGCTGGGATCATTGATATCTCTTACATCAACCGTGTCATATGGATGTTTGGGATCTATAGCCCTCCAGCTTTCCTCGCGCATGGGCTCACCGGCGTTGGTAAAATAAACGCACCTGCCGTTCTTCATCCCATATCTGTAGTTTTCAATGGCAAGGCAATCGCCTTCCAGAGAAAAACGTTTCCACACACCTTCCTTAAGATCATTCTCATAATAACCTTCTTCCTCATAACCCCGTTCTCCTCTCAGGGCCTGCACCTTAACTATCCAGGGACCCTGCTTCATACCCTTAAGGTCAACACGGTTAATGGTGTCGCGCTGCTGAAACAATTCATAGGATTTCCATTGGGCATTAGCCGTAAAGGAAAAGAACATACTTACAATGATCAGATATCGCATAGTTTAGTAAGTTTGATGAATATCATTTAAACGCCAAAACCTGCTGTTTATGTTATCAAATTTAAACCAATACTTTTTTAGCCTCTGCTTTTTGCTCGTTAGTATTTTCACAAATGCCCAGGTTAAACCCACCACAGCGGCCGACCGCTTAAAAAGCATGGAAAAAAAGCAGGAATTATTCAAAAGATCAACGCTAAATAATATAAAATTCAGAAATATCGGACCTACCGTTATGAGTGGCAGGGTTTCAGATATTGAAGCCAATCCCAATGATCCTACAGAGTTTTACGTAGCCTATTCATCAGGTGGATTGTGGTACACGCATAATAACGGCTTATCCTTTACACCCATTTTTGACAGCCTTGACGTTCTCACCATTGGAGATATAGCCGTGAACTGGAAAACCGGCACCATCTGGGTGGGAACCGGCGAGGTAAACAGCAGCCGTTCCTCCTATGCCGGCCTGGGCGTTTATAAAAGCAGGGATAAAGGCAAAACATGGCAATATGCAGGGCTGCCCGAATCACATCATATTGGTAAGATACAATTACATCCTGCCGATGATAACACAGCATGGGTGGCGGCACTGGGACATCTTTATTCTGCCAATAAAGAAAGGGGCGTATATAAAACTACCGATGGCGGAAAAACCTGGAGACAAACTTTATATGTAGATGAGAATACAGGAGCTGTTGAAATGGACATCAACCCTCAGAATCCGGATGAATTGTATGCTGCCTTGTGGTACCGCACCAGACGTGCCTGGAACTTTGAAGAAAGTGGTCCCAACAGTGGCATTTATAAATCTACTGATGGCGGTGAAACCTGGACCATGATCACAACAACAGGTTCAGGATTTCCAAATGGTTCTCATGTGGGAAGGATCGGGCTTGCTGTATATCCAAAAGATCCGCGGATCGTTTATGCTATTGTTGACAACCAGGAAAACATTCCTGATACATCAAAAGCCGATACCGCCTCCTACCGGCTTGATGATCTTAAAAACCTGAGCATTGAACAATTTGCGCAACTGAATCAGAGCAGGCTGGATACTTTTCTGAAAAGGAACCGGCTTTCCAACAGGTATACTGCGCAACAGATAAAGGAATTAGTAGCTTCCAATAAGATCAAACCCACTTCACTCTACGATTACCTTTATGTGAATACAGGATTTGAAGGAACACCCATTGGCGCTGAAGTATACAGGAGTGATAATGGTGGGCAAAGCTGGACAAAAACCAATAAAAAAGAAATTCCCATCTTCTTTACCTATGGTTATTATTTCGCCAAGATATATGTATCGCCATACAACCCCGATAAGGTGTATGCGCTGGGTTTTTCATCGCAGCTGTCAACCGATGGTGGTAAAACCTGGAACAACATGGATAAGGCCAATGTACATGCCGACCATCATGCGCTATGGATCAATCCAAACAAAGATTCCCACCTCATTAATGGTAATGACGGCGGTGTGAACATAACCTATGATAATGGTGAAAACTGGTTCAAGGCAAATACACCTGCAGTGGGACAATTTTATTCCGTAACAGTTGACCAGGCCAAACCATATAATGTATATGGCGGCTTACAGGATAACGGTGTATGGTACCTGCCATCTGTAACAGGCCGGAACTCCTTTGCCAACTCGGGCCTGGGACTTGCGGATGGATTTGAAAGAAATATCGGAGGCGGAGATGGCATGCAGGTACAGGTGGATCCAAGAGATAACCTCACCACTTTTTATGGTTCCCAGTTTGGAAACTATGCAAGAACCAACAGGCTTACAAAACAGGGAACAAGAAGAATTACACCAAGGCATGCCATGGGTGAAAAACCATTGCGCTGGAACTGGCAGTCACCTATCTTACTAAGCCCGCACAACCCCGAAATACTGTATATGGGCAGTCATAAATTTCACCGCTCTTTCAATCAGGGTGATACCATGATGGCTTTGAGTGATGATCTTACCAATGGTGGTAGAGAAGGTGATGTACCCTATGGTACACTCACCACTATTTCAGAATCTCCTGTACGTTTTGGTTTGATCTATACCGGAAGTGACGATGGCAATATCCATGTATCAAAAGATGCGGGCTACTCATGGACACTGGTGAGTGCACCGGTTAAAAAAGGGTTTAGTTTGCCCCAGGGTTTGTGGGTGAGCCGGGTAACAGCCTCCAAACATAAAGAACCAAGAGTATATGCTTCGTTGAATGGATACCGTTATGATGATTTCATGCCCTACCTCTACGTTAGCGAAGATCATGGAAGCACCTGGAAGCCCATTGGAAAGGACCTGCCTGCAGAACCCATTAATGTAGTAAAAGAAGATCCCAGAAATGAGAATATTATTTATGTGGGAACGGATGGAGGTTTGTATGTAAGCTTCGACAGAGGACAAAACTTTATGATGTGGCATGCAGGCCTGCCAAGGTCAGTACCGGTGCATGATATTGCTTTCCAGGAAAGAGAAAATGAAATTGTGATCGGAACGCATGGAAGGAGCATTTACATTGCAAAGCTTGATGAAGTGCAGAAGAAGAGCCAATAGCCAACAGCTATTGGCCAATGGCCTGCAAATAATTTCCTGTGCATCGAAGCATTAAAATATCCTGAACCTTTCCATGCATGCCCTTTCGAGGGCTTCCCTGTCATCCGGATGCGAAATATTGATCAAAGCTTTCGCTCTTTGTCTGAGGTTTTTCCCAAACAGATAAGCAATTCCATATTCGGTGATCACGTAGTGTACATGAGCCCTGGTGGTAACAACACCTGCACCGGGCTTCAGAAAAGGTACGATCCTGGCCACACCTTTTGCGGTTCTTGATGGCAATGCTATAATTGGTTTACCACCTTCACTTAATGCAGCGCCACGCATGAAATCCATCTGTCCCCCTACGCCTGAAAACTGATAGGTACCAATGGAATCGGAACAAACCTGGCCCGTTATATCTATTTCAATTGCGCTGTTGATGGCTACCATTTTATTGTTTCGCCTGATGACGTGCGGATCATTCACATAATCAATATCAAGAAACTGGAAAGCAGGATTATCATGTACATAATCATACAGCTTTCGGGTGCCAAGTGCAAAGCCTGTTACGGTTTTATTGGGGTGGATGTTTTTGTATTTATTGTTGATCACATCTTTTTCAAACAGGTCAACAATTCCATCACTGCACATTTCCGTATGCACACCAAGATCCTTGTGATTGTGAAGACAGCGCAGTACGGCATCCGGTATGGAGCCAATACCCATTTGAAGGGTGCTCCTGTCCTCGATAAGGGAAGCCACATATTCACCGATCCTCATTTCTTCCGCGCCCACCTTGTCGCCAAATCTTGCTTCATATAAAGGCTCATTACATTCAACCATTGCATAAAACCGGCTGCTGTGTATCAGTCCATCACCATGCGTTCTTGGTACATTGGAATTGATCTGCGCTATTACATATTTAGCCGTATTCACGGCAGAACGTGCCACATCCACGGAAACACCAAGCGAACAATAGCCATGATCATCAGGTGGTGAAACCTGAACGATGGCAACATCGATCGGAAGAATATTCTGTTTGAATAATTCCGGTATCTCACTTAGAAATACCGGTACATAATCAGCCAGTCCTTCATTCACATCCTTACGGATGGAAGCGGAAACAAAAAGAGAATTGATCTTAAAGTTTTCGGAATATTCGGGCTTGTCAACATGTATGTCACCATAAACTGAAATGAAAACAAGTTCCACATCTTTTAACCGATAAGCCTGTTTTTCCAGGGCCCTTAACATACAGGTAGGCGTTTGTGCACTGCCCTGGATGAATACACGGTTACCCGACTGAATAATATTCAATGCCTCATCAGGCGTTTTAAACTCTATTGGAATTTTCATATGTGATGCAAATAGACGAATAAACAAAAGTATACCAACTGATTTTTATTAGCCGGTAAGCTAATAATGATCAATTTTGCGGGTATAGTTTTAGTATTATTGAAGGAAGGAATGGAAATGCAGCAACAGGCAAAGGAAATCAAATATTTTTTGTACAGCCAGGCTTTTGCCGATGGTATAAAAACTACGATTGGTATTTTAATGCCGGCACTTCTCGCGCTTTACTTTGATGCCATTGACCTGGGCATGACAATGTCCCTGGGTGCGATGGCCGTTAGTTTAACAGATGCGCCCGGTCCCCTGATCCATAAGCGTAATGGAATGTTCATTTGTCTTGTTTTCATTTTCATCGTTGCACTGATCACACCTGTGGCGCGGTTAAATGTATGGGCGCTGGGACTGGAGATCTTCATTGCCAGCTTTTTCTTTTCCATGTTTTCCGTTTATGGCAACAGGGCTACGGCAGTTGGAAGTGCTTCCATGCTGGTAATGATACTTACCATGGACCATCCTGTTTTACAAAACCAGTTACTGGTTCATGGTTCACTGATCCTTGCAGGTGGCACCTGGTATTTATTGATAAGCATCATATTTTATCACCTGCAACCCTATCGTATGGCGCAGCGGATACTGGGCGAAAGCATCAGGGAACTGGCGGGTTATTTAAGGATCAAATCAGCATTTTATAATGCAGATACCGATCTTGATGAGAATTACAAAAAACTGGTGGCCCAGCAGATAGTAGTAAGCAATAAGCAGGATGCCGTAAGGGAGATCTTATTTAAAACAAGACAGATCGTTAGCGAATCAACAGCAACCGGGCGCAAGCTGGTCTGGACCTTTGTTGAAACAATTGACCTGTTTGAAGATGTTACCGCCACCTTGTACGACTATTCATCCTTACGAAACAGATTCAGTCACACTGATATACTGAAGGAGTTTTCAGACTTCATAAGCCAGATGTCATCTGAACTGGATCAGATAGGAATGGCCATTCAAAACAACCATATCTATACAAGACCAAATTTTGAACCCCATCTTATTTATCTGAAAAGCAGGATAGATGAATATTCCAGGACCAGTGAAAAAAACATACTGGTATTAAAAAAGATCCTGGTAAACATGAGAAGACTGGTTCAGCGATTTGATGAGCTGACCAGGTATTTTGATAAAACACAGAAACACAAAAAGAAGAAGGATAACCTCGACCATTCTCATTTTGTTGGTCACCAGCCGCTCGATCCAAAGCTCCTCCTGAATAATATCTCATTGAAATCCTCGGTCTTCAAGCATGCCATGCGGGTAGCAATTGCTTCAGTAGCCGGATATATCATTGTAAAAACACTTTCCTATGGCAACTATAGTTACTGGATCCTGATGACCGTGGCATTTATATTGAAGCCCGCATTCAGCCTTACAAAGCAAAGAAATATTGAAAGGATCATAGGCACCTTGGCAGGTGGGTTGGCTGGCGTGCTCATTTTAATATTCATTCCTGACAAGAATGTACAATTTGTCCTGCTGGTTTTATTTATGCTGATCACTTATTCTTTTATGCGCATCAATTACCTGGTAATGGTGATTGCTGTCACTCCTTTTGTGCTCATTTTGTTCAATATGCTTGGTGTAAGCTTTTCTGAGGTTGCAACTGAAAGAGTGCTTGATACTGTAATTGGATGTGCGGTAGCCTTTGCTGCCAGCTATTTGTTATTCCCTGCCTGGGAATCTGAGCAGATCAATTATCATTTACAGAACATGCTTAAAGCCAATGCAGCGTATCTTAAAAAGATCAGTGAATCATTACATGGCGAACCGGTCAGGCTGCTGGATTATAAGCTGGTGCGTAAAGAAGTGTATGTAAGTTCGGCTAACCTTTCGTCCGCCTTTCAGCGGATGTTATCCGAACCTAAAAGAACACAAAAGAACAGTAAGCTCATTCACCAGTTTGTAGTATTGAATCATATACTTTTTTCAAATATCGCCACTTTGTCAACTGCCCTGATCAGTAAAGAACCCAGGGTGCACCCGCAGCCACTGATCGTTTCCGTAAACAGATCAATTGCCCTGATGGAAGAGAATATACAGCTATCAGGAATCCATTCAGTTCAAAAAGATCAGGTAAAACAAAAAGCTGAAGCGCAACCTGAATTTATCAGTCAGGATGATAACCTGTTTAAAGACCAGCTGGAGTTTATTAACAAACTGACCATAGACATTGGTAAAACAGTAAAGCAGATTATTTCCGGATAAACCATTCAATGGCCAGCTCATATCCCAGCAAACCGAGGCCGAAAATACTCCCCACCGCTTTACCCGAAACATGAGACAGTTTCCGGAAATCCTCACGGGCATGCACATTTGAAATATGAACTTCTATTACCGGTGTTTTAATGGCGGCAATGGCATCGCCAATAGCCACAGAAGTGTGCGTGTATCCACCCGGATTGATGATGATGCCGTCATGATCAAATCCAACCTTTTGCAATTCAGTAATGAGCGCTCCTTCAATATTACTTTGAAAATAATGAAATGAAACCTGGTTGAATTTAGCTTTCAGCCTGTCAAGGTATTCCTCAAAGGGCATGTTGCCATAGATATCAGTTTCCCTTTTACCCAGCAGGTTAAGATTAGGACCATTGATGATTGCGATCTTCATTTTCTTTGATTACAGGAATTAAAATACAGTTATTGCATGAATTATCTGAATTCCATTTTTGAATTTAAATAAAACCCTATTGATCCGGTCAAAAATATGATTTGATGTAATGGTTTCAGGAGCCCCGGTTCACCCATCCAAATATTTCAAGGCTGATGTATTTTCCATCCTTTATTTCACAATCTATCATGGTACCTTCTTTTTTGAAACCCGTTTTTGAAAGGATCCTTGCACTACTGTTATTTCCGGTTTCAACAAATGCCTCCATCCTGTGCAACTGTTTTTCTTCTTTCCAGTAACGGATCACTTCCTGCAATGCTTCTGTAGCGTATCCCCGGTTCCAGTATTGAGGAAGTATCCAGAAACCAACTTCTGCTTTTTTATGAAGGGGTTTGTAAAAATATACGGTGATCACACCAATGCTTTTACCGGAAGAGATCTCTACCATCTTCCATGGAATACCTGATCCATCCTTTAGCATTTGTTGATACCATTCCATCTGGGCCGCTGTTGATTCATATGAATGGTACCGGACCCCATAAAACCGGATCACGTCAGGATGACTCAGCCCTTCAAATATGAATGCCTGATCCTGGGGCATTACCTGTTGGAGGTACAGGCGTGAAGTGGTTAGACTGGGTGAGGAACTGGTTGACAAGTTGAATTTAATTTATTGACGCTTCCTTCATCAGCACAAGATTTTGAATTTTACATTTTGACCCTTCCCTTGTCAGGGCATGCTTTTGGCTTTTGAATCCGCACAATAAAAAATCCCCGATTCACGACTGCTTCCTGATCATATCAATGAATTCGTCAAACAAATACCGGCTGTCGTGCGGACCGGGTGTGCTTTCAGGATGGTACTGAACTGAAAAAGCAGGTTTTCCTTTTATGCGGATGCCCTCAATTGACTGGTCGTTGAGATTAACGTGGGTGATCTCAATGTTCTTTGCTTTTTTCACTGCTTCGGGGTCAACTCCAAATCCATGATTCTGCGTAGTGATCTCACACCTTCCGGTAACCAGGTTCTTTACCGGATGATTCATTCCTCTATGCCCATGTTTCATTTTAAATGTTGGAATATCATTGGCCAGTGCCAGTAACTGATGCCCCAGGCAAATGCCAAATGTGGGTTTTTCTTCTTTCAATATATTTTTCAGCGTGTCAACTGCATAAGCCATGGATGCCGGATCGCCTGGTCCATTGGAAATAAAATATCCGGAAGGATTAAATTTTTTCAGTTCTTCTATGGATGTTTTAGCAGGAAATACTTTTACATGTGCACCCCTTTCTACCATGCAGTTAAAAATATTGCGTTTGGTTCCATAATCAAGCACTGCGATTTTAATGGGTGAGCTGGTATCGCCCAATTCATAAGGCACCTTTGTACTGACTATGGATGCCAGTTCCAGTCCTGACATATCAGGAACATCATTTAATTTATTTTTTAAAACTTCGGGATCCAGTATTTCTGATGATATGATACAGTTCATGGCACCCTTATTCCTGATCTGGGTAACCAGGGCCCTGGTATCAACCCCCTCAATGGCAACAATATTCTGGTTCTTCAGATAATCGTTAAGGGAACCTTTGGCCGTATGCCTCGAGAACAGTTCTTCCAGGTTCCGGCCTATTAGTCCTTTTATCTTGACACTATCACTTTCCACGTCTTCATCGGACACACCATAATTACCAATATGGGCATTGTTCATGATCAGTACCTGGCCATAATAACTGGGATCGGTAAATACTTCCTGGTAGCCGGTCATTCCTGTATTAAAACAAATTTCACCACCTGTAGTACCTGTAGCGCCAAATGCTTTTCCATAACAGGTTGTGCCATCTTCAAGAACCAAAACTGCTGTATACTCCATTGTAAAAAAGTTATGCAAAGAAAAACTATCTGCAGATTTCAGGCCGTTAAAAATTACCCACAAAAGAAAAGCAGTCAGGAGAACAATTTTTTCCGGCCATTTCCTTACTTATCTTACTATATGTTTTTTACCGTTAGCAGAACCATTTCCGGGCTATTTATCATGCTGCTGGCAGGTGCTGTCTATTTTCATCTTGAAAGAATTTTATTTTCTGATGCTTCATTTATTTTAACCAGGATCATCAATACTGGTTCCCTTCAGATCCAGGAACACAGGTATGGATCTTTTATAACCCAGGGCTTTCCGCTGCTGGCTTCTTATTCAGGAATGCCGCTATCGGCCATAGTGCTGCTGTATTCTGTGAGCTTCAATCTGTTTTACCTTGCTGTTGCTTTATTGCTGGTGTATACGTTCAGGGAATATGGGCTGGCCATTCTCATGAGTTTTTATTATGTTCTTTATGTTTCAGATACTTATTTCTGGACCAACAATGAAGTGCACCAGGGCATTGCCTGGATGTTCCTTTTTTTTGGCATGATATCATGGCTCTGGAAAAGGAGGATTAGAAAAGTGATATTCCTGCCGGTATTTATTTTGCTGGCCTTTCTTTCCATCTTCACACATCCCCTGGTTGCATTCCCAACCCTGTTCCTGTGGACATTTTTTATTTTTGAAAATAAATGGGCCGCCGGTCATAAAGAGCTCATTGTATATTCTATACTCCTTCTGGCCATTTGCTTTGCCAAATATCTTTTGAGTACCAGCGTTGGGCAAAGTCATTATGATATTGAAAAGCTGGAAGGATTACAGCACCTCCATACAGAATCAGTCTTTTCCGCCCTCAACTCAACCCTGTCCAGGGAAATTATAAAAAGGACCCTGACACAATACTGGATCATTCCCATATTATTCATGACCGGGATGGTATATGCCATCAAACAAAAAAAATATGCAAATGCCGTATTGGTGATGGTATTTTCCATGGCATATTTTACAGCCATAGTGGTCACCTTCAGAGAGTTTACACCTTTTTACATGGAAAGCCAACTAATGGCACTCAGCATAATAACCGCTGCATTGTTTGTTTATTATGCCCTGCCGGCATTCAAACCACAACAGGCCGTGATGATCCTGGTGCTCATTTTTATGGTGAGACTGGCTTACATAGGTCATGCATCAAAAAAATGGGTGGAAAGGAAGGAATGGATCTTTTTAACGCTGGAGGACATGCGAAAAAAAGGAATAAAAAAAGGTTTGATCAATGAGGACGAACAAACCAAAAAAATATTGATCATGAGCTGGGGCTTACCTCAGGAAAGCCTGCTGGCTTCTGCATTAAACGGCGATGATCCCCAAATGACCTTTATTTCATCAACACCCGAAATTATTGAGAAACGGCTTCCGGAAAGAACCAGCCAAATAATAGGAAGTTTTGAAAACCTGGATAACAAAAAACTTAATGCATCTTATTTTAATATTGATACACTTGGTTCGTACAAGCTGATAAATTAAAAAATCCTCCTGCAGGCAGGAGGATTCCGGAAATATATGGCATACAATCGTTAGCCGGGTTGTTGCTCAGTAGATTCAGGTTTGGCTTCTTCTGCACCTGCAGTTTCATCTGCAGTTTCAGCTGTTGCCTGGGCAGCAGTGGCTTTTTTAGCTCCACCTGCACGGCGGGTTCTTTTCGCACCTTCTTTCTTCTCAGTTTTACCTTTACCGTAGATCTCGTTAAAGTCAACCAGTTCAATCAACGCCTGTTCGGCATTGTCACCAGGACGGGCGCCAAGTTTAATGATCCTTGTATAACCACCAGGACGGCCGGCGATCTTTGCACTGATCACCTCAAACAATTCTGTTACAGCAGCTTTATCCTGCAGGTAGCTGAACACTACACGACGCTGGTGTGTTTCATTCTTTTTACTCTTTGTGATCAAGGGCTCAACATACTTACGCAAAGCTTTTGCTTTAGCCAGTGTAGTTACAATACGCTTGTGCTGAATAAGCTGACAGGCAAGGTTCATTAACAACGCTTCGCGGTGTGCTTTTTTACGACCGAGGTTGTTGATTTTGTCTCCGTGACGCATGACGTTTTTAGTTTAAAGTTCAAAGTTTAAAGTTCAGCGCCGGTCGTTTAAAGACTGACCTTTACTTCTCCCCCTGAATGTGAATAATACAGCTGCACCGTGTCAAGGAATTGCAGCCGGTTGCTCATCCAAAAATCAAAATTCAAAAAATATTGGTTTCATTAAAGACCTCAATACTTTAGTACACCTTTTGAATTTTACTTTTGAATTTTGTATTGATTTTAATAATCGTCCTTATCAATTCCCAGCTTACCCAGATCCATTCCAAAATGCAGACCTCTTTCATTGAGTACCTGCTCGATCTCGGAAAGTGATTTCTGGCCGAAGTTGCGGAATTTCATCAGGTCTTCCTGTTCGTATTGAACCAGCTCACTAAGTGAGTTGATCTTTGCTGCTTTCAGGCAGTTGAAGGCGCGCACAGAAAGATCCAGGTCTTCAAGTGGTGTCTTCAATACTTTACGGAGCTGCAAAGTTTGTTCGTCAACGATATCTTCTTTTTTCTCTTCTTTATTATCGAAAGTGATATTCTCGTCGGTAATGATCATCAGGTGCTGGATCAGTATGCGTGAAGCCTGTTTAACCGCTTCTTCGGGATGGATGGTACCATCCGTGCTTACTTCCATAACCAGCTTCTCGTAGTCTGTACGCTGCTCCACACGGGTATTCTCAATAGTATATTTTACATTCTTTATTGGAGTGTAAATAGCATCTACAGGAATATATCCAAGCGGTGCGTCCTTAGGTTTGTTTTCTTCGGCAGGAACATATCCACGTCCTTTACCGATGGTGATCTCAATATCCAGTTTTGCAGAACCATCCAGTGTGCAGATCAGCAATTCAGGATTCATGATCTGGAAAGATTGCGTTCCTTCAGCCAGCATACCGGCAGTGAATTCTGTTCTGTTCTTTATGGATAAAGTGATCTTTTCATTTTGAACATCGTGGTCCACGATCTTTTTCATGCGAACCTGCTTAAGGTTCAGGATGATCTCTACCACGTCTTCAGAAACACCTTTGATAGTTGCAAATTCATGCTCCACACCCTCGATCCTTACACCAATGATTGCATAACCTTCCAGTGAATTCAACAATACGCGGCGAAGTGCATTACCAATGGTAACGCCATAACCAGGTTCCAGCGGACGGAATTCGAATTGCGCTTCGAAATCAGTTACTTTTTGAAGAACGATTTTGTCGGGCTTCTGAAAATTTAAAATGGCCATGTTTATTTACGGTTTACGTTTTTGAAATTTAATAAGCTTTGAGTTGCGGGCTTTGAGTTTCGAGGACACTCGCAGCTCAAAGCTAACAGCCCACAGCTATTACTTACTATACAATTCCACTATCAGCTGCTCCTTGATATTCTCAGGAACGCTTTCTCTTTCAGGATAGGTAATAAAAGTACCTGTCATGGTAGTTTCATTCCAGTCAACCCAGTTGAATTTAGGGTTCTTACCACGAACTGCGCTGGTAACTGAAGTATTATCTTTTGATTTGTCTTTCAGTGAAATAACATCACCTGGCTTTAACTGGTAAGAAGGTACGTTCACTACATCACCATTTACAGTTACGTGTTTGTGGCTCACCAGCTGGCGTGCAGCAGGACGTGAAGGAGCAATGCCCATACGGAAAACGGCATTATCAAGACGTGCTTCCAGTAATTTAATCAGGTTTTCACCAGTTACACCTTTGCGGCGTGAAGCTTCTTCAAAAGTTTTGCGGAATTGTTTCTCTAAAACGCCATAAGTGTATTTGGCTTTTTGTTTTTCGCGAAGCTGGAGTGCATATTCACCTAAGCTTTTACGCTTGCGTTGTGCTCCATGCTGACCGGGAGGGTTGGAATTTTTTCCTAACCATTTACCATTGCCTAAGATCGGCTCACCGAAAATACGGGAGATCTTGGTCTTTGGACCATTGTAACGTGCCATAGTTTTTATTCATTTCCGCTTTTTAGAAACCGGTGACTTCATCGTTGAAAGCGGTAAAAATTAATGAAGCACCCTTTATTAAATGAATAGCGTTGGCTATATGTTTAGCTGCGGGCTTTGCGCTTTGAGCTTCGAGGTTCCCCGCAGCTCGTAGCTATCAGCTCATAGCTTCTTAAACTCTTCTCTTTTTCGGAGGCCTGCAGCCATTGTGAGGCAGCGGGGTCACATCCTTGATCATATTAACTTCAATGCCTGACTGGGCCAGTGCGCGGATAGCGCTTTCCCTGCCGGCACCAGGACCTTTTACAAATACATCAACTCTTTTCACACCTGCATCTGTTGCCACCTTGGATGCATCCGCGGAAGCCATTTGCGCAGCATATGGGGTGTTCTTTTTAGAACCCTTGAAACCCATTTTACCGGCACTTGACCAGGAAATAACCTGACCCTGTTTGTTAGTGATGCTGATGATCAGATTGTTGAACGTTGCATTAATATGTGCATCGCCATAGGAGTCAACCTTTACGATTCTTTTTTTAGCGGCTGCTTTTGCGCTTTGACCTTTTCCGCCTGATTGTGCTTTTGCCATTTTAATTAGGTAATCTTTCTTTTTTAAAATAATCCCGGTTCATCACCGGAACCTGAATCAACCCTCCACCGCACTAAGGTATCCGCAATTGAATCAGTTATAATAGTGCTATAATACAGCTACGGGCTATTAGCTATGAGCATCGGGATCTGACTCGCAACTCATGGCTTATAGCTCGCAGCTTATTTCTTACTTCTTAGGCGCTTTCTTCTTACCAGCAACTGTCTTACGTTTTCCTTTACGGGTACGGCTGTTGGTTTTTGTACGCTGACCCCTTACAGGCAAACCTTTACGGTGACGAAGTCCACGGTAACAGGCAATATCAAGCAAACGCTTGATGCTCATCTGCACCTCGGAACGCAATTGTCCTTCTACTTTGAACTCTTCCGTAATGGTATTACGGATGGCATTCAGATCATCATCATTCCAATCGTTCACTTTCTTGCTACGGTCAATGCCATGTTTGTCAAGAATGTAGCGGGCAGTAGCAGGTCCAATACCGAAGATGTAGGTAAGACCTATCTCGCCTCTTTTATTTTTTGGTAAATCAACGCCGGCAATACGAGCCATAATGTATGTTCAATTTTACTTTAATAATTATTTAGCTGCTAGACGTGAGCTTCGAGCTTCGGGGAATTTCCTCGCAGCTCGAAGCTCATAGCCCGAAGCTTTTTATCCTTGTCTTTGCTTAAATCTCGGATTCTTCTTGTTGATCACGTAAAGTCTCCCTTTGCGGCGCACGATCTTGCAATCTGCGCTTCTTTTCTTTATGGATGCTCTAACTTTCATAATATTTTTTTGAGCTTCTGGCTTTGAGCCATGAGCTTCGAGGATCTCGCAGCCCGCGACTCGATGCTCGCAGCTTATTTATATCTAAAAATAATTCTCCCTCTCGACAGATCATATGGACTCATCTCCACTCCCACCTTATCTCCAGGCAAAATCCGTATGTAGTGCATCCTCATCTTTCCAGAGATCGTAGCCAGGATTTCGTGTCCGTTCTCAAGCTTCACCCTGAACATTGCGTTAGATAAAGCTTCTATAATAGTTCCGTCCTGTTTGATTAATGGCTGTTTCGACATACTGAATTTGGGAGCGCAAAGATATGGGGAATACGGTTAAAAAAGAAAAAATCCCACACCAGGCGGGATCAAAACTCCGATATTTTTAAAATAATTAAGAAGTTTTAGTGTGCCGGCACCCTTTCCAGGTACACTTTGGTCATCTGAAGGTGATGATTTTGTAGCTCATGGAGGTATAAAGGATGGTTAAAATGCCTCCTGTCCTCGCGGTACCAGATATCAAGACTGGTATAGTTACCGGGGTCGTGAACAACCACCCTGAACGGACCTTTTTTATATTTTGTGCCTTCCGGTGTTACTTCCTTTTCAAATCCCAGGGTATTGATCAGCTGTTCTTCTGTAAGCGGAACGGGTATGATGTTCTCCTGGCTATACCAGAAATCCTGGGTCCCGTTATTAATACTGGCCATGTTCTCTTCACGGCTTATTTCAACAACAGTCCCTAATCTTTCATCTCCCGAATCAATAACCTTTACAATATCGCCTTCTTTAAGTTCTGATACTTTAACCATAGCTTTTGATTTATACTCAATTTACAAAGAAGCTTCGAGTTTTGAGCCAGGAGCTACGGGTTTTACCTCACAACTAAAACCTCGCAGCCCATAGCTTTTCTCACTCGGCCCAGCTCATCACATAATTCTCATTCTCTATATCCAGGGCCTGTCTGGTGAGCATCAAAGGATGAAATGTATCAACCATAACCGCAAGTTCCTTTGTTTCCCTGGCACCAATGCTTTTTTCAACGGCACCGGGATGCGGGCCATGTGGGATGCCGGCGGGATGAAGGGTGATCATTCCCCTGGTAACATTTTTCCTGCTCATAAAATCCCCGTCTACATAATATAATACCTCATCGCTGTCAATGTTGCTGTGATTATAAGGAGCGGGTATGGCCTGCGGATGATAATCAAAAAGACGCGGACAAAATGAACAAACCACAAAATTATTGGCTTCAAATGTCTGGTGTACCGGTGGTGGCTGGTGCACCCTTCCTGTAATGGGTTCAAAATCATGAATGGAAAAAGCAAACGGGTAACAACAGCCGTCCCAACCTACCACATCAAAGGGATGGGTACCGTAATGCAGGTTATACAGTATACCCTTTTTTTTAGCCCTGATGATAAAATCACCTTTCTCATCATGTGTTTGCAGGTGTTGCGGCGGCCTGATATCTCTTTCACAAAATGGTGAGTGTTCCAGCAACTGGCCATACTTGCTCAGGTATTTTTTCGGGAACCTTATGGGACTGAATGATTCTACTATGAACAACCTGTTCTTTTCATCTTTAAAATGGATCTGGTAAATGGTACCTCTTGGAATAACAAGGTAGTCGCCATATCCAAATTCCAATTCACCATAAGCAGTCTTTAATATTCCACTACCCTCATGCACAAAGATCATTTCATCAGCATCCGTATTCTTATAGAAATAATCCTTCAGGCTTTGTTGTGGTGAGGCCAGTACTATATGAACATCATTATTAACAAGCACCGGTATCCTGCTGTCGAGGTAATCCTTTGCAGGCTTGATATTGAAACCTTCAAAACTGCGATGGCTCAGCATTTTTTCCTCTGCAATTTTTGGAGATACATCAACCGGCTTGTCAGTTTTTATGATCTGTGTTGGAGGATGAATGTGATACATGATGGAATAATCATTCGAAAATCCTTCGGTAGAAAACAATTGTTCGGAATATAATCCACCGTCCGGTTTGCGGAATTGGGTATGACGTTTATGTGGAATATTTCCCAGTTTATGATAATAAGGCATGTTGATATTTTTTTAATAGAGATGAATGTATAAGCCGTTAGCCATTAACTGTTGGCCACTGGCTGGCCAGCTGCAGGGACATCATCAGGAAATAATACTTCCATTTTCTTTTGTCGATCCAATATGTGAAATTGCGGTGTAAAGGCATATAATTAAGAGGTTAAAAGAGAGGAAAGAGGTTAAAAGAGGGAAATCTATCCTGACTTTTTTTGCTCATAGTTATAAAATTAAGCATTCCCGGGAGAAAGGTAACAGGCCCCTCCTTTAACCTCTTTCTCCTCTTTTAACCTCTTTCCCCTCCTTTAACCTCTTTCCCCTCCTTTAACCTCTTTCCCCTCCTTTAACCTCTTTCTCCTCTTTTAACCTCTTAGCATGTGTGTATGGAAATATTGACGGATATGATGTGAGAAATGTTTACCCTGAAAAACTTTCCTGGACATGTGAACAGGTGAATGTATACATGACCCATATTGGCGGATATCCTCATATACAGGGAATTAAAAAGGAATTGATTGAGAACAGATCAGGCCTGTTCATTGCAGGTCATTCGCATATATTAAAAGTGATCTATGACAACAGTATTCATTGCCTGCATATGAACCCCGGTGCTGCCGGTAAACAGGGATGGCATAAGATCAGAACCATCATCCGGTTTACGATTGATGGTCCTGATATGAAAGATTGTGAAGTGATAGAATTGGGAAAGCGATAAAGGAATATCCTAGTACCATCCTCTTGTAGCAAACAAATCCCGGAACGGCCATGGAATTGAGGCAAGAATGATCAATAAAGCCACCAGATAAAATATCATGGTTCTTCTGTGTTTGGCTTTATCTCCAATGGGTTTTTTACCCTGCGTTTTACCGATATGGATTAAAATAATGGCTATTAACATCCCGGCAAGGTGCTCAACAGCAAAGAACCGCAATCCGGGATCTTTCATCACTGCCGACATACCTCTTTCTTCTATCAGTTTATAACCCCAGGGACCAACAAACCATAAATAGATACCCAGCAATAGCATTATATCCGCAACAATTGTCAATATCAGTCCAAGTCTGTTGTCGGTTCTGATATAGGGTCTTTTACCGGCGATTAAACTATTTAAAATGGCAAAAATGAGTAACAGTAATAAGATCCAACGCCCTGCACTATGCATATGAAATAGTACACTGTATAAACTGGTATCCATGCTGGTTGATTTTTGGTTCGCTCAAAACTAGTGAATATCGAACAAGGAACAAGGATTGGTGATGTAAGAATACAGTTTTCTGCAATTCAAAGATCATCATCTCTCTTCCCTGTTGAATATTCAGTTTTCCCCTCCTTCCAGCCAGTCTGCTATAAACACATTAGTATCCCTGGTACCTCCATTATTCCTGTTGCTGGAGAAGATGATCTTTTTACCATCGGGACTGATCATAGGAAAAGCATCAAAGCCTTTATCGCGGCTGATCTTTTCCAGTCCGGTACCATCATCATTAATAATATACATATTGAAAGGAAAACCTCTTTTGTATTCATGATTGCTGCAGAAAATGATCCGGCCGTCCTTTAAAAAATTGGGTGCCCAGTTGGCCTGCCCCAAGGCCGTGATCTGCCTGGCATTGCTTCCGTCTGCATTGGCAACAAACACTTCCATCTGGGTGGGGGCAACCAGTCCTTCTTTCAACAGTTCTTTATATTCTTTTATTTCCGCCTCTGTTTTGGGACGGCTGGCCCTCCACACGATCTTTTTTCCATCGTGGCTGAACCAGGCACCCCCATCATAACCCAACTCAGTTGTTATCTGCCTGACCTCACCCGATGCTATGTTCATGGTATAAAGGTCAAGGTCCCCATTGCGTACGGAAGTGAACAACATGGTTTTACCATCAGGCGATAAAGTGGCTTCTGCATCGTAACCGGGCGTATTGGTAAGTTTCATTGCTATCCTGCCATCAAGGTCAGAGAGGTAAATATCATAACTGTCATAAACAGGCCAGATATAACGGTTTCCATATTTACTCCTGTCTACCGGAGGCGGACAACTATCGGCACCTTCATGGGTGGATGCATAGATCACATGCTTATTATCTCTTGTAAAATAGGCACAGGTGGTTCTTCCCTTTCCCGTACTTACCATTTTATATTCAAATGGTTCGCCTTTTTTTGGAATCACCCCCACAAAGATCTGGTCGCAGGGAATATTATTTTTTAAGGATGCTCTCTGGAAAACAATGCTTTTTCCGTCAAAGCTCCAATAGGCCTCAGCGTTATCTCCACCAAAAGTGAGCTGCCGGATATTTTTGAAATGGTTCTCTTCCGGGTAATGCAAAGTATCCGTTTGTGCACTTACGGAATACCCGAGACAAAACATGAATGCGATCAGGAAAGTAAATTTCATTGATGATAATTGAAGCCTTGTTAAAACGAAATCAAAAATAGTTCTATACATGGGTTCAGAAGTCAGATTTATGTCATAAGCTGTTTGCATTTTTTTAGTTTTGATCATGCTAAGAAACATCCTGACCATAATTATTGTTGCCATTTTTATAGCTTCCTGTAATGATACTCCGGGTGATGATCTGTTAAACCGTGCACCTTATGGTAAACTTACGGACAGTATTCAACAGAATGCAAAAGATGCCGGCCTCTATTATCGCAGGGGTAGTTTATTGTATAGTAACCAGGAATTCAAACTGGCGGAAAATGACCTGAGAAAAGCCTGGGAATTAGCGCCAAAGGAAGAATATGCCATTGCCGTATCCATAGTACTCAGGCAACGGAGCGTTGATGAAGCCATTGAATTTCTTGAAGCAGCATTGAAAAAAATTCCCGGCAGTCTCTTTATCCAGGTACAGCTGGCGCAGGGTTATAAATCAAAAGGTGACCTGAACAGATCATTAGAAATCTGTAACCGGGTTATAGAAACGTATCCGAATAATATAGATGTTTATTTATTAAAAGCAGAGATCCTGAAAGCCCTCAACAAAACAACCGAAGCTATAGCCACACTGGAAAAAGCCTATACCTATGCTCCTGGTGATGTGGACCTTGTTCATACGCTGGCATTTGATTATGCTGAAACTAAAAATCCCAGCGTATTACAGTTAAGTGATTCACTGATCCGCGCTGATACCGAAAATGTTCATCCTGAACCTTATTATTTCAAAGGCGTGTATTTCTCCAATACCAACAGGTTTGAAGAAGCCATCATCCAGTTTGACAAGGCCATTACCACTAAACATAACTTTATCAATGCCTATATCAACAAAGGCATTGTATATTTTGATCAAAAAAAATTAAAAGAAGCGATGGATGTTTTTGCACTGGCTGCAACCGTTTCTCCTGATGAACCCTTCCCTTATTACTGGATCGGAAAAACCTATGAGGCTATGGGCAATAAACAGGAAGCCCGGCTGAATTATCAGAGAGCCTGCGGCCTGGATAAATATTTTGAAGAAGCCTGTGAGGCGGCAGCAAGGATGTGAGAAGGCCAATAGCCAATGGCCTTTGGCTATCAGCTTTTAACTACTTTCGCACCAAAAAATAAAAAATGTCCATCATTGCACCTTCATTACTGGCTTCCAACTTTTTGAGACTCGAAGAAGAATGTGTTATGCTCAATGAAAGCGAAGCTGACTGGTTTCACCTGGATGTAATGGATGGCAGGTTTGTTCCCAATATCAGCTTTGGCCTTCCCGTAATTGAACAAATGCGAAAAGCAAGTTCAAAGATCTTTGATGTTCACCTGATGATCCTGGATCCCGGTAACTATGCAGAAGCTTTTAAAGCGGCAGGGGCTGATATTTTATCAGTACATATTGAAGCCTGCCCGCACTTGCATAGAAATATCCAGCAGATCAAATCTTTGGGCATGCAGGCCGGTGTGGCCATCAATCCGCATACGCCGGTAAGTTCCCTCTATGATGTACTGGGTGATATTGACCTGGTTTGCATGATGAGTGTAAACCCGGGATTTGGCGGACAGAAATTTATTCCTCATACCCTTAAAAAAATTACTGCGCTTAGAAAAATGATCGATGATAATAAGCTGAATGTAAAGATCGAGATCGATGGCGGGGTAACGGTTGAAAATGCAGGGTCCATCATTGAGGCAGGTGCCCATGTTCTTGTTGCAGGCAATACTGTTTTCAAATCGAAAGATCCCAAAGCAACCATAGCTCAACTTAAGAGCATGTAATTTTGGAAATGCCCAAAGACCTTTTCTCCGCTTTGTCTGAAACCTATGCAAGATACAGGCCTGTTTATCCAACAGCATTATTTGATTACATCATGTTATTTGTACAAAGCAGGGAAAGAGCCTGGGATTGTGCAACGGGGAATGGACAGGCAGCAGTGCAATTGTGCAGGTATTTTAAAAAGGTTGATGCAACAGACATCAGTCTTTCCCAACTTGCACATGCAGTAGAAAAAGAAAACATCATTTACAGCAATTGTCCGGCAGAACACACCGCTTTCACTGAAAACAGTTTCGACCTCATTACGGTTGCCCAGGCCTATCACTGGCTTCACTGGAAGCAATTTGCAGAAGAAGCCACCAGGGTTGCAAAGCCAGGCGCTGTCATTGCCGTCTGGACCTATGGCTTATTGAATTCCGATGAACAGAAACTAAATGACCTTGTGAAATATTTTTATAGCTCCATAGTAGGTCCGTACTGGGATAAAGAAAGAAAATATGTTGATGAGGCCTATGCCACGGTTGATTTTGATTTTGCAGCGTTGCCAGGTGGAGAATTTTCCATTCAGGTTAATTGGTCCAGGGCGGAATTAACGGGTTACCTGGAAAGCTGGTCGGCCGTTCAGAAATATAAAATAAAAAACCAGTCATCACCAATTGAGGTTATAAAAGAAGAACTCTGCAGATTATGGGATCAGAATGAAATCAAATCATTTAGCTTTCCTCTATATCTGAAAATGGGCAGAATAGAAAAATGACCATGCTTGATCAGGGAAAAATAGATGAATAGTTAAACAGCAAACAATTATTTTTATTACAAATCTGATATGTGAAACTGAGGCTTCCCATCCTTTTTATAACCATTCTTTTTTCAACTTTTTGTTTTTCGCAAAAAAGAACTGCAACTGTTTCCGGAAAGGTTATTGATGATAGTGAAAACATCCTGGAGGGGGTTTCCGTTTCTATACTTGGGCAGCAAAGAGGAATTTCTACTTCAGATTCAGGAAGGTTTGTTTTAAAAGTTCCTGCAGACAGGGCATTTGCCCTCATCTTTTCCTATACAGGATACAAAACCGTTCAACAGAATTTTTTTTTGAGTGAAGGTGAAGAAGAGCGCATCACTGTTGTAATGGAAACCGGTAATCCAATATTAGAAGAAGTGATTGTGAGGGACCAGCGTGAAAGAACGGAAGCCGGTCTTATCAGGCCCAATCCAAAATCAGTGATCAATCTTCCTTCACCAGTTATGGGAGTAGAAGGGCTACTCAAGATATTTGTAGGATCAAACAATGAACTGACCTCGCAATATAATGTAAGGGGTGGCAGTTATGACGAGAACCTGATCTATGTAAACGATTTTGAGATCTTCAGGCCCTACCTGGTGAGGAACGGGCAACAGGAAGGTTTGAGTTTCATCAATCCCGAAATGGTTCGCAATATTAATTTTTACACCGGAGGCTTCCAGGCCAGGTATGGCGACAAAATGAGTTCGGTACTGGATATACAATACAATACACCCCGCCAGTTTGGAGGTTCCGCCTACCTCAGCATACTTGAACAGGGATTTCACCTCGAAGGAA
This sequence comes from uncultured Chitinophagales bacterium, assembly GCA_946886475.1. Next base: position 23,303 of record CAMPIQ010000028.1, read on the forward strand.
CCGGTTCAGGAAAAAGATTATCCTATGTTATGGGTTTACGAAACAGAAGCAACCGTAACTTATTAAGCAGGCAGGAAACACAGGGCAGTTATGTTCCTTCTTCTTCAGATTTTCAGGCACTGATCAATTATAAATTAAATGAAAAATGGCAGGCTGAATTTCTTGGCAATGTTTCTCAGACAAAATTTACCCTCATACCACAATTCAGCCAGCTTACATCGAGTGTGATCTCTCCTTTTCTGACCTCCAATATCGGCGTTGATATTTTTTTTGAAGGACGTGAAAAAGATGCATACAGTACAGCCATGTTTGGTTTGTCAACCACCTACCAGGCAGGCAATAGATTAAAACTGAAATGGCTGGCCTCAAGGTTTGAAAATGATGAAGCAGAAAACATTGATATTGCCGGAGCCTATTTATTTGGTGACAGGGATTTTGACAAATCCAGTTCAACTTTTGGTTTGATCGTAAATCCGATGGGTGCAGGGGTTAACCTGAACTTTGCACGCAACCGCCTGAACATTGTTGATTATAATTTTTCTCACAAGGGAAATTTACTGGCTGGCCGGCATATCATTCAGTGGGGAGCCGGTATCAATAAAACCATGATCCATGACCAGCTTAATGAATGGGAGCTACAGGATTCTGCCGGCTATTCTCTGCCCTACGATCCTTCCGTCATTCATCTGAACAAGGTCATTAAATCAAAAGCGGATCTCAACATCCATAAATTCACGGGTTATGTGCAGGATAATGTGGCCATCAATAAAAATGGAAATGCTTACACTTTCCAGGGTGGTATCCGTTTCAATTATAATCAGCTTAGCCGGGAATTACTGGTCTCGCCAAGATTTGGAGCTTCAATAAAACCAGACTGGAAGCGTGATGTGGTTTTCCGTTTGGCAACTGGCGCTTATCATCAACCAGCATTTTACAGGGAGTACAGGAGGTACGATGGCACATTGAATACCGGATTGAAAGCACAGAGAAGCTGGCAGGGGGTAATTGGCATGGACTATAATTTCATGGGGTGGGATCGTCCGCTCCGGTTAACGGCTGAAGCATATCACAAAAGCATGAGCAATGTGGTACCCTACGACATTGACAATGTGCGCATCCGTTATTTTGGTGAGAATATGGCCAGGGCATTTGCAGAGGGATTGGAATTACGCCTGTTTGGAGAATTGGTAAAAGATGCAGAAAGCTGGATCAGCCTTGGCATCATGCGAACAAGAGAAGACCTTGAAAATGATTTTTACAAAGTATATACACTTGATTCGCTGAACCAGCCAACAGACAGTATCACCGTTGAAGGTGGATGGTTACGACGGCCCACTGACCGGCTGATCACTTTCGGAATGTTTTTCCAGGATTATCTTTCAACAAATAAAAATTTCAAAGTTTATCTCAATACCATTTACGGAACAAATCTTCCTTATAATATTCCCAACAATGTAAAGTACAGAAATGCGCTAACCATACCTCCCTATATAAGAGTGGACATTGGCTTCAGTGCCCTGTTGCTGGATGCGGAAAAAAGTAACCGCAGGAGCCATTCACCATTCAGAAATTTTGATAACATCTGGGCCAGCCTTGAAGTATTCAATCTGATTGACCGGCCAAATACCATTTCCTACCTGCTCATCAAAGACTTTGCAAATAATGTTTTTACCATGCCTAACAGGCTTACACCAAGGCTGATCAATGTAAAGATCGTTGCCAGGTGGTAAGCTTACCGGCTTTCCTGCCGGTATTCATTTCTTCAGCCAGAATTCATCTTCCCAGGTGCTGGTAACTTTTCTTTCCTTACCCAGCCTGGATTCGATCTGGTTAAGATCTTCCTCTGTAATGAGCTTTTCTGCAAGTGGAAACAGTTCTCTTTCTTCAAAACGGATATGATCACTCACCAGCAAAGCAAGCTTGTTGAGCGCCTCTTCATTTTCCATTGATTCATGATGTATAAAACCTTTGATCTGCAAATGTTCATGGAACATTCTTTGAACCAGATCATTGCCTTTTAAATATGGAGCAAGTATCTCTTCTTCCTCCCTGAAATGTTCTTCCAGGTCGTTTTGCCAGAACCATTTTATATAACCGGCAATTATTTTTTTATCGGTGCCGTTTCTGATCCCCTGTTTGATCTTCCAGCCTAATAACAGGCCATTGTGATGATCACGGGATAAAGGGCTCAGCTGCCTGCTTCTTTTGATGGGTGTGATTTCCTTTGACATGTTTCAAAATTAGGATAGTATTCAATGTTGCAGAATGAGCCAGGTCACCTGCATTCCTGATTCCGGTCTTCAACCTTCAGGTACTCATGAACCTGAAATACCATGCCGAGGAAGGTTATATCATCCGATACCAATCATTAGACTGTTTTATTGGTCAAATCCGTAAAACCCATGCTTATTGTTGCTCAAAACCTTAACAACCCTCCTGTTTTCCGCCATCTTCCAACTTCTTATCTTTGCACACTTCATCTTTTCAAAGGAGATCAATTATGAGCAGGCGTGGAAAAGTTCTGGTAGCCATGAGCGGCGGTATAGATAGTACCGTTACAGCCCTCATGCTCCATGAACAAGGATATGAAGTGGTTGGCATTACCATGAAAACCTGGGATTATGCAGCCAGTGGCGGCTCAAAAAAAGAAACGGGTTGCTGTAATCTGGATAGTTTTAATGATGCCCGGATGGCAGCGGTTCAACATGGTTTTCCCCATTACATACTTGACATCCGCGACGAATTCGGAAGCTTTGTGGTAGATAATTTTGTTGATGAATACCTTGCAGGCCGTACACCCAATCCATGTGTTTTATGTAATACACATATCAAGTGGAGGGCCTTATTGAAGAGAGCAGATGCTTTAGGCTGCGAATTTATTGCAACCGGACACTATGGTAAAGTTTACCAGCACCAGAACGGCCGGTTCGTAGTGAGCAAAGGAATAGATGAAACCAAGGATCAGAGTTATGTATTATGGGGGCTTCAACAGGATCTTCTAAGCAGGACACTGTTGCCTCTGGGCGGATTCCGTAAAACCGAGATACGGCAGATGGCACATGATTTTGGTTATCCCGAACTGGCAAAAAAAGCAGAGAGCTATGAGATCTGTTTTGTTCCCGATAATGATTACCGAGGATTTCTCAAAAGGAAAGTAGCCGGACTTGAAGAAAGGGTTATGGGCGGTTTCTTTGTTGATAAAGAAGGCAAAATACTGGGACAACACAAAGGATATCCTTTTTATACCATTGGTCAAAGAAAAGGACTTGATATTGCATTTGGTAAACCTGCATATGTAACTGCTATTGATCCGGATACCAATACAGTTGTATTGGGCAATGAAGAAGATCTGGAAAAAGAAGAAATGAAAGTGGCAAAGATCAACTGGATAAAATATGACCGGCTTGATGCGCCTATGGAAGTAAATACAAAGATCCGTTACAAAGACAAAGGCAGCCTGTCCACAATTACCCCTTTGGGTAATGATATATCCGTACGCTTTTTTGAAAAAGCGAAAGGAATTGCAGCTGGTCAGAGTGCTGTTTTTTACGAAGGTGATGATGTGCTGGGTGGAGGTATTATCCAAAGACCGGCCGGCCTGTAGTTCAAAAGCCGGTGCCCTTGCGATCTTCTCAACTTTTCATTAGCTTTATCCCTTATATATCAACCAGATGGCTGGCAAATCTGAATCCATTTACTTATGAGAGCAAATAGAATTAACCTATTCACCGTTCTGTTAGGAACCATTGTGCTTTTTTCCTGCAAAAAAGAAACAGAAGAATTTCAAACCGATTCTTTACTTGATTATACCAGACTGCAAACAGGAAAATATATTATCTACAGGCTGGACTCTACAGTATTTGTAAATTTTGGAAGAGAAACTGAAATTCATTCCTACCAGGAAAAACATGAGGTAGATGTTCAGATCACCGATAATGAAGGGCGAACAGGATACAGGATTTTCAGATACCTGAGAGATACCGCAGGCCTTGAACCCTGGAAGGCAACCGGTACTTATGTAATTACTCCTACCAGCAATACCATTGAAGTAATTGAGGATAACCTGAGGTTTATAAAGCTGGTTTTACCCATAACGCTGGATAATACCTGGAAAGGCCACCGTTTTCTTCCTGATGAACCTTATAGTTCGCAGTACAGTTTTCAAAACGATTTTGATATGGCTGACTGGGATTATACCTATTCTGCCATGGGAGAAACCATAGAGTTGAATGGTGAAACCATTGAAAATGTTTTAACGGTAGATGGCATCAGCGTTTCTTCAAATGTACCGGTAACAGATCTTAACAGTTATGGATTTATAGATTACATGCAGGACAGGTACGCCAAAGGAATCGGCCTGGTTTATCAGGAATTTATCATGTGGGATTACCAGCCACCAAACGGAAGTGTAGCCACCGGTTATAAAACAGGATTTGGAGTGAAAAGATCCATGATAGATCATAATTGATTATATGAAAAGAAATCTTTTGTGCTTAAGCATCCTGCTTGTATTGAATCATCTGGCAGAAGCACAAACAAGATACATTGTTCAATTCCGGGATAAGGCTTCCAATCCTTTTTCTTTGAATGACCCTTCCGGCTTTTTATCGCAACAGGCCATTGACCGCAGAACAAAATATCAGATCGCCTTTGACAGCACTGACCTGCCGGTAACTCCGGCATATATTGACAGTATACAAAATTCAGGAGCAGTTACCCTGTTGAATATATCAAAATGGTTAAACTCAGTATCTATACTAACAACAGATGCTACCGCTATCAATAAGATCCGGTCTTTCCCCTTTGTGCTTTCTGCCTACAGCATTGCGGCAAAACAATCATTACCTGTTACCGGCAGGGAAAAATTTTCCATTGGAAAAGAGATAACGGTTAATTCATTAAAAGAAATGGATTTTTTTTCAAACCATTTCAACTATGGTTTTTCTCTCAACCAGGTAACCATACATAACGGACAGTTTCTTCATAACATTGGCCTGCATGGTCAGGGTATGACCATTGGAATGCTGGATGCCGGATTTCAGAATTACCTTAGCCTGAAGTCATTTGACAGTGCAAGAATAAATGGCCGGATACTGGGCGTATATGATTTTGTTGCAAAAGATAACAGTGTAAATGAAGATCATCCACATGGAATGCAATGCTTTTCAACTATTGCGGCTAACATTCCCGGTGAGTTTGTTGGAACAGCGCCCAAAGCGAATTTTTATCTTTTCAGAAGCGAAAATGCTTCCTCAGAATATCCCATAGAAGAACATAACTGGGTTTGCGCTGCCGAACGGCTGGATAGTGCAGGTGGCCTTGTGCTCTCCTCCTCTTTAGGATATAATAGTTTTGACGCGCCTTTTGAAAGCTTCAGTCACAGTTATAATGACATGAACGGAAATACTACTATGGCAGCAAAAGGAGCTGATCTTGCTGCAAAAAAAGGTATACTGGTAATCAATTCAGCTGGTAATGAAGGCGGGAACAGTTGGGGGAAGATCATTACACCGGCCGATGGCGATAGCGTTCTTGCTGTAGGGGCAGTAAATGCAGACAGTATAGCTGCCGGCTTTACCAGCCGCGGACCATCAGGCGACGGACAAATAAAACCTGATGTTGCGTCGCTTGGTGTAAATACTGTTGTTCAATTATCTAATAATGTTATTGGTAACAACAGCGGAACTTCTTTTGCCGCACCCAACCTGGCGGGCCTGGCAACCTGCTTATGGCAGGGCTTTCCCGAATTCAACAACATGAAGATCATTGATGCCATCAAAAGATCGGCAAACAATTATCATGCTCCGAATAACATTACAGGTTATGGCATTCCGGATATGAAAAAAGCTTTCATGGTACTGGTGAAAGACTATTCAATTGCAAATGGCACCTCTTCCAATTGTACCACTGTCTTAAACTGGGTTAGCAAAGACACGAGGAATATGAGATATGAAATTGAAAGAATGTTACCCGGCCAGACTGCTTATTTAAAAGTTGGAGAAACCTATGGTACTGGAAATGTATTATCATCACATAACTACCAATTTTCAGATAACCTTGCTGACCTTCCTTCCGGAACAATAGTTTACAGGATACGGCAGGTAATTGATACCAATGCAGCCGGTTTCACCGCAGATTATATAGATACCATTCAGGTTTCTTCTTCCGTTAGTTGTGTTACCGCAGACCAGGTAACCCTGATGCCCAATCCTTCAATAGGGCCTTTAACCATTAAGGTCTCCACATTAACTGAAATCCCCAATCTTGTGATCAGGGTCACCAATGCTAACGGACAGCTGGTGGCTGAAATGAAAAGATCACAACCTGTGGGAACCAGTTTTTATGATTTCCCGGTCATTCACCTGTCCAGCGGTGTATATTATATTAGTATTTATAAAGGGAATGATCTCTTTATAACAAAAGA
>CAMPIQ010000029.1 GCA_946886475.1 uncultured Chitinophagales bacterium
TCCGATCAATCATAAATTATGAAGATGCAGATCAAAAAATCCAAAATAAAGAATCCATTATCTAAATCATATTCTCCGCGGCCATCCGCGGCCATCAATTTACATCCGCGATATAAAAATCCGTTGAATCTTATATTATGAATACGCAACAGATCATAGAATTATTCAGACCGGCAATTATTCAGATTGCTACGCAATCAAGTACGGGTACAGGCTTTTATTTAAAAGAGCTTGATCTTGTTGTAACCAATGAACACGTGGTTGGTAAAAATGCGGAGGTTACCATTGCCGGAAAATTGTTTGAAAAGCAATTAACGAGGGTATGGTACACGGATAAAAAACATGATCTGGCCTTTTTGCAACCTCCCGTAGATGTACAGATCCCTGATGTGAAACTGGGAATTTATGAAGAAACAAAAGACGGTGAAGTGGTGGTGGCCATTGGGCATCCATTTGGACTTAATTACACGGCCACACAGGGTGTGATATCTAAGGTAGACCGCATCCGAGATGGCATTAAATACATACAGATTGATGCTGCCATTAACCCTGGAAATTCAGGTGGACCACTTGTGAATAAGGAAGGCCATATTATTGGCGTGAATTCATTTATCATACGCGGAGGTGATAATCTTGGTTTTGCCCTTCCGGTCAGTTACCTGCGTGAAGCGCTGGATCTATATTACCCACACAGAGGACAGCCTTCAACCAGGTGCCATAGTTGTAATCACATGGTTTTTCCCTCCACCATTGAGGCAACTAAATATTGTCCTTATTGTGGAACAGAAGTTAAGCTGCCACAGCTTCCCGAAAGAGAATCCAAGCCTGTAGGTATTGCAAAAACAGTTGAAGAGATACTTACAGAACTAGGAAAGGACGTGAAGCTTGCGCGGGATGGCAACAACAACTGGAGCGTAAAGGAAGGGACGGCCAAGATCAAGATCAATTATAATCCGGATAATTTTTTTGTTGCAGGCGATGCCTACCTGTGCCAGCTGCCAAAGGATTCCTCGCAGATCAGGCCTTTGTATCTTTTTTTATTGAACGAAAATTTCAGCCTTGATACTCTTGTGCTGAGTTGTGTAAAGCAAAACATTGTTTTGTCCTGCATTATGTACGACCTGGATATGACAAAGGATGCAGGTATAGAAATGTTCAGGGACCTGTTTCAAAAGGCAGAATATTACGACCAGTTGCTGGAGAAGGAGTTTGGTTGCGTAGAGCTGCTTGAAGAGTGATTGGCATACCGGTAGCGCTGTTAAAATATTTCAATCAACCGTATACAATAGTGCAGAAGAAGTTATTAAGCAAAGAACAGGCGTTACAGAAATTGCGGCAATACTGTGCTTACCAGGAAAGAAGCCATGCTGAAGTGGGGCAAAAATTATGGGACCTTGGTGTGAGAAAAACGGATCATGATGAAATGGTTTCAACACTGATCGAAGAGGATTACCTGAATGAAGAAAGGTTTGCCATTGCATTTGCAGGTGGAAAATTCAGGATGAAACAATGGGGCAGGAAAAAAATTTTCTATGGGCTCAGGGAAAAAAAAGTCAGCGAATACAATATCAGAAAGGCTATGAAGGAAATTGACGAAGAGACCTACCGGGAAACATTAAAAAAGCTTGCAGAAAAAAAGTATGGCGAATTAAAAACAGACCAGTACCTGGTTAGGAAAAAGAAAACTATGGATTACCTGATGCAAAAAGGATATGAGCCCGATCTGATCAGCCAGGTTTTAATTTCAATCGTTAATAAACCATAACAATGCAGGGATTTTGACAACTGGCAGGTGGAAGGGTAAATGGCCTGGCCGGGCTTTTTGCTTTAGCCTTTTTTAATTCGTATGGTCTATAAATCTGAAAAATCATCAGGGTATTAACAATTACATGCGGGATCAGCTTATGTCTATATCATACTTTTCCAACAAACCATACAAACCAGACATTGAGAATTTTGCTTTTTTGATTCTGTTCAACTCCGGATCAATATTATAATTAACGGTGGTCCTAAGGTCGGCATGCTCCAGAATTGTATTTTCAAATCTTGCACCCGAAAGGTCACAATCCTGGAACAAAGCATATGAAAGATCCGCTCCGGTAAAATCAACATCTGCGAGGCTACAGTTTACAAATCCGGTTTTTTTGAGTTGCCGCATGTAGAATGATGAAAAATTTAAGACGCAAGTTTCGAAACGCACGGTAAAAAGGAAATCATCACAATTTTCAAAATGGATCCCAAGCAGTTTGGATCCCACAAAGTGCGTATCTCTAAAAATGGTCCGGTTTGTTTTTACATTGCTCAGGTCACACTGATTGAATTCTGATTCAGGAAAAGCCATTCCAGACAAATCCAGATTTGAAAAACTGCAATTTTTAAAATGGCATCCTTCGTATTCAGCCAAATCGAGGCCGGTATTTCTAAAATCAACGTCCCGGAATGTTTGTTCTATTATCAAAGGCTTGTCCATAATAATTCACAGGAATGTGATAAGCTTACCGTGTTCGGAAGATCAGTCGACAATGATCTTCTCCGTTTTAGCGCCTTCGTTGGTTATTAGCTGTACATAATACATACCCCTGGGTAATACAGGTAATCTCAGTGAAAAAGCGCCTGTTGCATTATTCAGGTCCTTATCAAAAATAACAGCACCATGGCTATCCATTATCCTTATTTTACGGGCTTTCTGTGATAAACTAAAGTTTATCATCCTGCCGGTTACAATAGTTGGGTATATTCTGGTTTCACCATTCCTGGCCGCGATTCTTAATATGGTTGAATATTTTACCGAACCATCATCATCCTGTATGGCCAGCCTGTAATACAATGTTGAGCTGATGCTGGTGTAATGACGGAAATTATAATCACTTCCATTTTCATTTCTGCTGGCAGCCACTTCACCCGCGCGGGTAAAAGCAGTTCCATTGGTACTGAATTCAATTATAAATCCTGAAGTATTTTGTTCCGTTACTGTTCTCCACTTTAATTCATTGTAACTATTAAAATGCACAGCCTGAAAAGAGGATAGTGTAACCGGTAAGGGCGTGCCCCCGGAAGCTTCAACCTTCAATATAGCTCCGGTTCCCTGCGAAACTGCATAAAGGGTTCCATCTTCGGCTTCTCCAAAACCCACGATGAACCAGGGATTTGGCGCAGGAAGGATCAGCTGGGCGGCCGAATCAAAACCTCCGCTTCCATCCGGCCATAACATATAAACGGAATCGCTATATACATCTGCCGCAATATAAATTCCGTATAATGACGGATACTCGGCGCCTCTATACACATATCCACCGGTTACTGCGGAAGACCCGGGATTAGGGTTATTATAATCAAAAACCGGATAAACATTATCTGTGGGGTGGCAATCAGTTACGGAGGGGGTAGAAATATGACCTTCGTAACAATCCCACCCATAATTAACATGTCCGGTATTTCCGGCAGTCCTGAAGTTAATTTCTTCTCTGGCACCCTGACCAACATCGCCTATCCACATATTTCCATTGGCCCTGTCAAAGCTCCAGCGAAAAGGATTCCGTAAGCCCATTGCCCATATCTCATCCCGCACTGACGCATCGCCCACATAAGGATTATCAAGAGGGATATCATAGTTGCCGTTAGGTTGAACGGTTGAACCGTTTATATCTATCCTCAACATCTTGCCCAATAGCGAATTGCCATTTTGTGCGTTATTGTCAGGGTCATTTCCACTTCCGCCATCACCTGTTGCAAAATACAGGTAACCATCGGTGCCGAAATTTAATTTGCCACCATTGTGATTTGAAAAATCAGGATGTAAAATGGTCATTACAAGAAAGTCCGTACTCGTATTTGGTAAGATGGAAGGTCCGGCTCCTCCTGGCCCTGCAATGATCTCATATCTGCGCAGTGCAATATTTCCACCCAGATCTGTATAATACACATAAAAGAAATCATCACCGGTACCCGCTCCAAAATCCGGATGTACGGCCATACTTAACAAACCCCGCTCTCCACCTGTTGAAATTAAATTTTCACCACCCGGACCTGAGCTCATATCAAGAAAATTTTTTAATACACCATCTTCCCATAGCCGTATCAGCCCACCCTGTTGTACAACAAAGCTGCGGTTGCTACCATCTCCCGCTGTTACAAAATCAATCGGAGCGGATAAACCTGTTATGTAATTGGAATAAGAGATAACGGGTCTCTGGGCCTGCATTGTGGCAGGTGCACAAAGCATGATTAGCACAGCGAGTGCTGTGTAGAATTTTCTTGTCATGGTTAAGGTGTTAAAAATTAATACAGGGCAGGGTTACCGAATTTAATTATTTTGTTTTGCATATGTCCAATTTAAAATTCACATTGATCCAGACCCGGCTTTATTGGGAAGACAAGGAAAAAAATCTTTCCATGCTGGAAGAGAAAGTAAAGGCCTTACGGGGAACCACACACGTTATTCTTTTGCCCGAGATGTTCAGCACCGGTTTTAGCATGAACCCAGAAAGTCTTGGCGAAGAAATGGATGGAAGATCGGTACAGTGGATGAAAACTTTGGCGGCATCCCAGAAATGCATAATAGCCGGAAGCCTGATCATAAAGGAGAATGAAAATTATTTCAACAGGATGATATGGATGTTGCCCAATGGGCAATTTGGTATTTATGATAAAAAGCACCTTTTTGCTTATGCAGGGGAAGACAGGCGCTATTCACCGGGAAACAAAAGACTTATTGCTTCGGTAAATGGCTGGAAGCTGAATCTTATGGTGTGCTATGATCTCAGATTTCCCGTGTGGGCCAGGCAGCAATTTCATGACGATGGCAGTTTTGAATATGATGTTCTGATTTATGTAGCCAACTGGCCGGAAAAAAGAAGTACCGCATGGAAAACGCTGTTACAGGCACGGGCGATAGAAAACCAGTGTTATGTAATTGGTGTAAACCGTGTAGGTACGGACGGGAATGAAATTTACTATAGCGGCGATAGTATGGTGATTGATCCGCTGGGTGAAATTTTATATCATGGGAGTCATGATGAAGACACGGCAACAATTACACTGAACAAAGATCATCTGAATGAAATAAGGGATAAATTTCCATTCTGGAAAGACGCAGATGATTTTATCATACCGGTTCAAAGTTGATTTTTCTGTCTGATCAGTTCAAGCGCTTTCTCCATTTTATAATCACCAAGCCTGATGATGGCATCGATGGTAGGAGGCGCGTATACTTCTGGAATAATTCCTTTTCCTTTTTCTTCATCTTTATCTATTACCAGACGGAATAAAGGAAGCCTGAAGCGCACCTTTGTATTGGGCAGGGTTACATCGGGGATCAGCCATGCAGAATTGCCATATGCACCACCCCCGGTTTCCTCACCTATAACGGTTACATCGGATTGTTCTTTTAAAGCTTTTGTAAATAGGGAAGCGGCGGAAAATGTGTTCCCTCCTGTAAGAATATAAGCCTCACCCTCAAAATGATTTTTCTTTTTGGGTTTGAAATATTTTCCTTCGTACAATCCGAAATGATGACGTCCTTCCTTTTTATTTGTCATGAAAAGAAAGAAGAGGCGATTGAATACATAATGATTCTGATACTTTGCGTACCTGCTTTTATTGGTTTTTGCATAAAGCGAATCAGCTATTTTGAAAGGCTGGTCAGCTATGTATTTTGTAAGCAGGTTAGAAAGCACCACACTCCCGCCTCCGTTTCCACGCATATCCACTACCAGATGGCCAATATTTTCTTTTCTTAATTTCCTGAAAGACCTTCTGAAGAAATTCCGGAGTTTATATTTTTTTGTAAAAGAGCCCACCTGCATCACCGCCATGTTAAGAGTTGTATCAATAACAAGACTTCGTTGGGACTGCAGGGTTATTCTTCTTCTTTCTTTTTTTGAAAGTGGTGATGGCCGGGGTCGTGACCGGGCTGTTGAATCAGCAAACGGATTGAACCAATTGATCACAGCATGCCGCCGGATACCCGAAGTGTCGGTATATTCTATATTCATTTTAGGCCTGATCCCAAAATAAGCGCCATACATGTTTCTGAATACACCACCGTTGCTCAGACTCTGGTATTTATGTGTAAGGTTGTAACCATCCGTTGACATATGTTTGAAGAGGCTGTCAATTATGGTTTTTACAGGTCGGCCCTCAATTGAATGCAGCATGCTGCCACGGGCGATACCGCTATCTGAACGGTTAAGGCTTGAGGTTATAACAACCGTATCGTTCCAGATCTTTACATTCAATGGGAAAGCAACCGAACGGTTCCTGTCCGAAAACCTGGAAGCTCCTTTTGATGCGCGCACGGTGGTATGGCCGCATCTTACCTGGGACAAAACACGGCTCAGGATATTTCGGAATTTATATTCGGGAAGCGAATCCTTTAATGCAGAAGCACCCTTATCAAAATAATGATCAATGGTGTCTTTGGGGGTGTACCAGTAAAGGCTTGGATGTGACTCTTCCAGGATGTTCCGGAAGAGGTTATAATCTTCCTGCAATTCTTCAGGCGAAAACTTCTTTGCAGGATTGTAATTCCTGCTAACAGAACAGCTGGTAAATAAAAAGAGCATCAATACGGGGAAAAAGGTTTTCATAGCGTGCTTGCTCATTTAAAAGCATTCCAGCCCTGCGCGGTAATGGGATATTTGCTACCGCCTTTTGTCAGGATGTTGGCCCCGGCCTCACTGTCGGTCATATAACCAATAATGGCGATCTCCGGATTAGAAGATATTTTTTCAAAATCATCCTGGTTAATGGTAAATAATAGTTCATAGTCTTCTCCCCCGCTCAAGGCGCAGGCTGTCGGGTCAAGATTGAATTTAAAAGCTGCCATTTTTGTTTCTTCTCCTATTGGAATTTTTTCTTCATACAATACACAGCCAACCTGGCTTTGTTTGCAAATGTGCAGGATCTCCGAACTCAGACCATCACTGATATCGATCATAGAAGTTGGAACCACATTTACGGATTCTAAAAAATCTACAATGTCTTTCCTGGCTTCCGGTTTCAGAATTCTTCCTATGATATACTTTTCACCCTCCAGGTCCGGTTGCACTTTTGGATGTTCCAGAAAGATTTTCTTTTCTCTTTCCAATAAGGTTAATCCAAGGTAAGCGCCACCCAGGTCGCCGGTTACGCAAAGCAATTCAGATTTCTTGGCCCCGCTGCGCTTCACATATTTCTCCGGGGCCACCTCGCCTATGGCTGTACAGGAAATGATAAACCCTTTTTGAGAGGTGGTGGTATCGCCACCCGCCAGGTCCACTCCGTATTTTTCACAGGCTGCATATACGCCTTCATAAAATTCTTCCAACGCTTCCACGCTGAACCGGTTGCTGAATCCAAGCCCGATCACTACGTGAGTGGGCGTGGCGTTCATGGCGCATACATCGCTTACATTTACTACAACGGTTTTATAGCCCAAATGTTTTAATGGCGTGTACATTAAATCAAAATGAACCCCTTCAATCAACAGGTCGTTGGTAATCACCGTTTGTTTTCCAAAATGGTCTATTACGGCCGCGTCGTCTCCAATACCAACTATGGTAGAGGCGTTTTGGATCTCTACATTTTTTGTAAGGTGGTCTATCAGACCGAACTCACCCAGCGAAGACACCTCTGTTCTGCTTTCACTCATGTGCTCAAAATAATTAAGATTTTGGTAGGTTTCCTTTTACCCACTGTACCAGTTCCGCATGCATAATGCCATTACTTGCAATGATGCCTGGCTGGTAAGGAGAATAAGTATCGCCCTGCAGGTCGGTTACCGTGCCTCCGGCTTCTTCCACCAGCAAAAATCCTGCTGCACTGTCCCAGGCCTGAAGCTGGTGTTCATAAAAACCATCAAATCTACCACAGGCCACCCATGCCAGATCTATAGCGGCAGAACCCAGCCGTCGCACGGGAATGCCTTTTCTTATAAATCTTTCAAACACCTGTAAGGGTCCATTTGGTGCATCGAGATAGGTATAGGGAAATCCGGTAACCAGACAGGCATTGATCACCTTTTCTTTTTTACTTACGCTGATCGGCTTGTCATTCAGGGTAGCTCCGCAACCCCTTTCCGCAACAAAAAGTTCGTTGATATACGGATTATAAATGGCTCCCAGAACCATTTTTTTATTGTGCTCTACGGCAATGGAGATACAACAAATAGGAATGCGATGCGCAAAGTTCACGGTACCATCAATAGGATCAATGATCCATTTATATTCTGAATCCTGAACCAGGTCGCCACTTTCTTCTGTTAATATATGATGAGATGGATAATTTTTCCTGATCACATCTATGATGGCCTTTTCCGATGCATGATCTACCTCGGTCACCAGGTTGTTGACGCCCTCTTTATTGGAGATCTTAAAATCAAGGTCAATGAATCTCCTCATTTCGCCGGCGGCTGCATGTGTAGCTTCTAATAAAGTGCTTTTGAGCATGCGCAAAAATAGGCTTTGTATTTTGAACAATGTAAAGGAGGCGGTACAGAACAACAGGGAACAAATAACAAGAAACAGAAGAATGTGCGTAGGGTCATGCCAAATAACATCCTCCAGGTAGAATGCTTTATGAACAAATGGCCATTCAGCGGCATGGCCGGAATAGGAATTATGAAGTCGTTACATGGCTGGGTGGAATAACCCATCTGGCCCTGATGATCCAGCGCCTCAGAAATATCCGCTGTTAAAATTTCATACTGCTCATATGATTTTTGTATCAGTCACCATTATACCAACCTCCAACATTTTCCATTACATGAATATCTGAGTTTCCAATATACTTCAAACCACATGCGCCCTTTCCACTGTTCTCCTTTTCTTCTGTTCATAATTCCTTAGGTTTGTCCGCAAACACAATCCATCGGCCATTTGAAGATTTCCATAATCATAGTAAACTATAATGTAAAATATTTTTTAGAGCAATGCCTGTATTCGGTATACAAAAGCATTGAGGGAATTTCTGCAGAGATCATTGTTATTGACAACAACTCCACCGACAATAGTGTAGAATATCTTAAGCCCCGGTTTCCCGGTACGCAATTCATTATCAATTATGAGAATACGGGATTTGCAAAAGGCTGTAACCAGGGGCTGGCCCGCGCAACAGGAGAATATATTTTATTTCTGAATCCGGATACCATCCTGGGCGAAGACAGTATCTCAACATGCATTTCATTTTTTGAATCCAACCACGACTGTGGGGCACTGGGTGTAAAAATGATTGATGGAGCCGGAAATTTTCTCAAGGAATCCAAGAGATCCTTTCCTTCACCATCCACTTCCTTGTATAAGCTTTTTGGATTATCGCGAATATTCCCGGGATCAAAAGTATTTGCCCGCTATCACCTCGGACATCTTGATAAGGACCAGAACCATGAAGTGGATGTATTGGCCGGAGCTTTTATGATGGTAAGAAAAAGCCTGCTTGATGAAACGGGCGGGTTTGATGAATCATTTTTCATGTATGGCGAGGATGTGGACCTTAGTTACAGGATACAGAATACGGGATATAAAAATTATTATTTCAGCGGAACCACCATCATTCACTTTAAAGGGGAAAGTACAAAGCGAGGCAGCCTCAATTATGTAAAAATGTTTTACAAGGCAATGAGCATTTTTGTTCATAAACATTATGGCGGTACCAGGGCCGGATTCTTTAATGCTTCCATACATTTTGCCATTTGGGTACGCGCAATCATTGCCGGATTTTCAAAACTGTTGAAGTGGATCGGGCTTCCGGTTATAGATGCCCTTTTGATCTTGTTTTCTTTTTGGATGGTAAAAGAATTCTGGGTGAATTATGTGCGGACCGAAATCATTTATCCGGACAAGCTGCTTTTGTTTTCATTTCCCATTTTTACCGGGCTTTATCTAACCGTGGCTTATTATGCAGGACTGTATGACCGTTATTATCGAAGCACCAACCTGATAAGATCAACATTTTTTGCAACGGTTGCCGTGCTGGCCATTTATGCTTTGTTACCCGAAAGACTCCGGTTCTCACGTGGCATTGTTGTATTCGGCGGGCTGCTGGCACTTGTATTTATCAGCATCACCAGGGCCGTTCTTATCCGCGCCAATGTTTTGTATAAACCTGTTGACTCAACCTCAAAGCCACATATTCTGATTGCCGGATCAGAAGAAGAATTTGAAAGGACAAAAAATTTTCTTGCCGAGCAAAACCTGGCCGAACACATTATTGGAAGGATAACAGTAAGGGGTAATGGAAAAAATTTTATTTCTTCAATAGGAAAGATCGACCAGGCGGCCGCCTCTTTTGATGCCAGGGAAATTATATTTTGTCCGGGAGAACTTTCCTATAAAGAGATCATAGAAAATGTTGAACACCTGCAGGGAAAATTAAAAGCCAGGTTTTATGCGGGATCAGGTATAGTTGGAAGTGATGACCGGACAAGCCGCGGTGAAATACTGGCGCCTGAATCAGTTTACAGGTTAGCGCTTCCGGGGAATAAAAGGATCAAGAGGTTTTTGGATGTATTGGTATCCCTCCTGTTTTTAGTGTTGTTTCCCTTGCATTTTATATTAGTGAAGAACACGCCCATGTTTTTTCAGAATATTTTTGATGTGTTGGCAGGAAGAAAAACATGGATCGGGTATGCATCATCATCCATATTGTTACCGAAATTGAGAAAGGGTGTATTGGGTCCTAATGGATTACTTCCTGATAAAAAGGAATTACCTGAAGAAAGCCTGCAAAAGATTGACAGGTGGTATGCAATGGACTATGAACCCTTAAACGACCTTGCCCTGATCATTAAAAACTACAGATTTTTGGGAATCAGCTAAGGCACTTTATATTGGTATCTTTATTGATTAATTCAAATGAGTGAATGGCAAGAATCATTGATATAAAAATACCAAAAGCAATAGCATCGGCATTGCGGCTTCCTGACAACGACCCAAGAAGCCAGCAGTTGAGAGTATTGAAAAGACTTCTTAAAAAAGCCAGGTTCACCGAATTCGGCCAGAAATATATGTTTGATGAAATACTTCTTAGCCGCCACATCGGTAAAGAGTTTCAGAAAATTGTTCCGGTACACGATTACAGTAAGATATATGAGCAATGGTGGAAAAAAACACTTGAAGGCGTGCCGGATGTAACCTGGCCGGGAAAAATAAAATTCTATGCATTAAGTTCGGGCACTTCCGAAGCCGCCAGTAAATACATACCGGTTACACGCGAAATGCTGAGAAGTAACCGTGTTAATTATATACGCCAGCTCATTTCACTTTTTACTTACGAGCACCTTCCACGCAATGCAGTGACAAAAGGGTTTTTAATGCTGGGAGGTGCTACGGATCTCGAAAAAAACAAAGCCGGCTGGTACGCGGGCGACCTTAGTGGAATTCTTGCCAAGAACAGGCCTTTCTGGTTTCAGACATTTTATAAACCCGGAGGCCGCATCGCCAAGATCAAAGACTGGAACGAAAAGCTGACCGAAATTGTTGAAAATGCTCCCGATTGGGATATAGGGTACATAGTTGGAGTACCTGCATGGTGCCAGATGTGTATGGAAATGATTGTTGAACATTATAAAGTAAAGACCATTCATGACATTTGGCCTAACCTGGGATTTTTTGTTCATGGCGGTGTTGCCTTTGAGCCATATAAAAAAGGATTTGAAAAATTGTTGGGGAAACCTATAGTTTATATTGAGAATTATTTGTCAAGCGAAGGTTTTATAGGGTATAAGGACCATGAAAAGGCAAAAGGAATGAAGCTGATCCTTGATAATAATATATTTATGGAATTCGTTCCATTTAATGACAAGAATTTTGATGGTGATGGAAAAATGATTGACAATCCGGAAGCTTTAATGATCCATGAGGTTGAAGAAGGCCGCGACTATGCCCTGTTGATGAGCACCAATGCAGGCGCATGGCGATACCTGATTGGCGACACGGTAAGATTTGTAGACCTGGAAAAAAATGAGGTAGTGATAACGGGCCGGACAAAACATTTTCTTAGTCTTGTAGGCGAGCACCTGAGTGTTGATAATATGAACAAGGCTATTGAACTGGTGAGTGAGGAATTCAACATTTGCATTCCGGAATTTACTGTGGTTGGATTTCCGCACGAGAATCTTTTTGCTCATAAATGGTATGTTGCCTGCGATGATCAGATAGACTCCGGCCTGCTTGTTAAAAAGATCGATCAGCATCTATGCAGGCTGAATGATGACTATGCGGTGGAAAGAACGAGTGCCCTGAAAGAAGTGTTCCTTGAAAAATTACCTGAAGATGCCTTTATGAAATTTATGGAAAGCAAAGGCAAACTGGGCAGCCAGCATAAGTTTCCAAGAGTAATGAAAGGAAAGATGCTGGAAGACTGGAATAATTTTTTAAAGAACTATGCCTGATTTCAAAAGAAAAACATTTAACCTCTTTGTGAAGGCAAAGAGGTTTTTATTTTTAGCTATAATTTTATGATCGAAACGATCGGAAAAGGAATTACGTTGGGCTTGCTATTGAGCATTGCAGTAGGGCCTGTCCTTTTTTCTGTCATAAAACAAAGCATCAATAATGGAATAAAGGGAGGGCTGGCTTTTGTTCTTGGGGTTTCTTTAAGTGATATTTCGCTGGTGGTTGCAAGTAATTTTTTTACCGAACTTTTTTCCAGCTTCAATACCAACCGCACGGTGATTGGCATAATGGGGAGTACTTTCCTGGTATCGGTTGGCGTTTATTATCTCTATTTTAAAAAAGTAAAAGTAAATGAGCAGGGTACCCAGCTGATCACTTTCAGGAAACGTGATTATGCAAAAATTTTGCTGGCGGGATATTTTATGAATACGCTGAATCCCGCCATTATCATATTCTGGCTGGTGCAGTCAGCTGCTTTTATAGAACACAGCTTCAACCAGAGGATCACCATATTTTCAATTGCCTTATTATTTGTTCTTTCTACAGATATTCTGAAAGTAGTGCTGGCGGGGAAACTCAGGGAGCGGCTTACGATAAAAAACATTGCCCTACTCAACCGGATCAACGGGATCATCCTTATAGGATTTGGTATTGCCCTGATTGCCGGGTTATTATTTTATAGAAGCGGATAAGAACAACCTCCGAGGTTGCGCCGGGATTATCAATCCGCCTTATTATATTGCAAAAAATGAAATCCAAAAAAGAATCCATATTCCTGAAAGCCTGGCGCATCACCAAACGCATATTGCTCATTCTGTTTATTGCGCAGCTTTTATATATTCTTCTTCTTAAATGGATGGATCCACCGATCACTATCACTCAGTTTCAAAACTGGATAAGTGGAAATGGCTTAATGCGCGATTATGTAGACTATGACGAAATGAGTTATCATATAAAGCTTGCCGTTATTGCTTCTGAAGATCAGAAGTTTCCAGACCATGGGGGATTTGACTGGAAAAGCATCAGGAAGGCTGCTAAATACAATGCAAAAAAACCCGGAAGGTCGGTAAGGGGCGGAAGTACCATTAGTCAGCAGGTGGCCAAAAATGTTTTTCTCTGGCAGGGAAAAAGCTTTATCCGGAAAGGCCTTGAGGCTTATTTTACAAAGATGATTGAATGGATATGGGGAAAAGAAAGGATCCTGGAAGTTTATCTCAACGTAATAGAAATGGGCAAAGGGGTATTTGGGGTGGAAGCTGCAGCGCAAAAATATTTTAAAAAAACAGCGAAGGAATTATCCCGCAAAGAAGCGGCCATGATCGCCGCAGGTTTACCTAATCCTAAAGTATATACCTTACGGCCTGCACACCGGTATATCCTGCCACGCAGTCAGCAGATACTAAGACAAATGAATTACCTGGAAAAAGATCCTGATATCAGGGAGGTCATTCATTTAAAAGCAAAAAGTATGCGCTGACAAAAGATGCGTCAATTGACATTGGCGAATGGCTCCATCCGGTATTATTTTATGGTCAGTTGCCCGTCTGTTATTTGGATGGCTGATTGCAGCCTTTCCTTATCAGTTCCCTGTATCATGGCCCAGGGTACAGGATTGTTGATAAGAATATCCCTGTACATTTTAACGAGTTTTTTTCTGAATGCATGATCTGGATATTCACGGAGTTCATCCTTTTCCCAGGTGAGGTCTGCATCACACAATAAATAAAGGTCATAGTGTTTAATGGCGATCTGTTTCAGGATCCATGTGTGGCATTGTGCAAAGGCCACTTCGCACCATACCTTCATAACATACATATCCGTATCAATAAAGTATAAGCCGTTTTCAGCTTTTGTCATCATTAATTCTTCGAGGTCGAGTTGTCCTTTTGCTATATTCAAAAGGTCGTGGAAGGTGTAATTCCGTTTGATCTCACTGAGATAGGTACGCGCAAATTCCGGACACCATACCGTATTGTAATGTTCCGCAAGCTGTGCGCACAGTGTACTCTTTCCGGTTGATTCAGGGCCTATGACTACAATTTTCTTCATCGGCAGCATTAGATATTTTGGACAGCTTTCTTTTTCCATTCACTTAAACCAAGGAAAGCAAGCACCAGCAATATGGCATAATAAATACTGGTTACCTTAAGATCTTTAATAAAGTATAATGGAACAGATGCTATGTTGGTAGCTATCCACCAGTACCAGCTTTCAACTTTTTTCTGTGCCATAAGCCACATGCCCGTGAATGCGGTTGCGGATGCAAAGGCATCTGCCCATGGTATTACCCCTGGATAAAAATAACGTTTAAGATAGGTTAGTACCAGGAAGATAAGCAGGTATAGAACCGTGAAAAATGTCAACTGCATCCTCCATTGTTTCCTGCTGGAAAAACTAATATGGATCACAGGTTTGTGTTGCACGTCTTTTCTGGCCCACAGAAACCAGCCATATAAACTCACCAGGGTATAATATAAATTTACAGCCGACTCACCTATCAGGTCGTACTTAAAACTGAGATAGGTATAAAAGCAGGTATTGATCAACCCAACAGGGTAAACGAGGATATTTTCTTTTTTTGAAAACCAAACGGAAACGATTCCCGCAATTGCTGCTATGTATTCAAGTATTTTATCTTCAGGCATCTGTTGTAAAAGTAGTGCTGACGAGAATTAGAAAGCCAATGGCTATTAGCTGGCGGCTTCGGGATATTAGAAATGGATTTGCTCTACATGGCTTTATATCCTTCAATATGATACTGACCATTTCTCTCACACAGCACCTCCGTTCATCCACCCAATACATGCTATAGTGCAGTATAGCTTCTTCCTGGTTTCAGGTACACGGGGCCATTTTTAGTTAAAAAACGCGTGGGCATTTGTCCGCGCCCTCCACCAGGCTGTGGACCCCACACTATGAAATGAAGATGTGGCGTGGCAGAATAACCCGTACTTCCGCTGCGTGCAATTAACTGTCCCTGTTTTACCGTATCTCCTACATTCACCAATGCGCCATTGTATTGGAGATGCCCATAGTATGCCTGTGACCCATCGATATGCCTGATCACGATCTGGTTGGCCTTTCTCAAATATTTTTTATGGATACCGCCTTTTTTAAAACTTTCTTCAATTCTCACAACAACGCCTTCCCTTGCTGCTGTGATGGCCGAACCTTTTTTCATTTTAAAATCAAGTGCCATACGGCCCTTATGTGAAAAGCGGGATTTATACCCCTGCAATAATAAATGCTTTTCACCCCTGGGATAGGGTAAAGCATAGATAAAACTATTGTCCTCCTCGTTGGAAGTGCCTGTGAACTGGTGCTGCACTCCACACGATGTCAGAGAAAAAAGAAGAAAGAAATAAAATAATGGTTTCATAAAACAGGACAAAAAAACATCCCGCCTCATGCGGGATGTTTTGGTTATAGGTCAAATTTAATGAAAAGAAGAGGCATAGAAATCCCAAAATAAGCAATAGGCCTCCTGATATTAAGTCACTATCTCTGCTATGCCAGCTAAAAAAGTATTTAGACATGGATAATCAAAGACCGGATAATCCCATTTCAAAACATTTATGAGGTCCTTTTCCGGGAAGAAAAAAGTAATGAACGATACTTAGGCGCAAAAAAAATCCCGCCAGGCGGGACAAAAATTTTATTTGGATGAATTTATTCTGCTTCAGCTACTACTTCTTTTACTTCAGGGATCATTCTTTTCATCATGCCTTCGATCCCTGCCTTTAAAGTGATCATTGATGAAGGACAGCCGCTGCAGCTTCCCTGCAACATCAGGTTTACCACGCCTTCATCATAGCTTTTAAACTGAATGGCACCACCATCCATTTCAACTGCAGGTCGAACATAATTATCGAGTAATTCCTTAATGCGCTTCACAACATCACTATCATCGGCGTGAACATCATTACTGCTTTCCACCTTGCGAATGGCCACCTCTTCTTCATTGATCACGGCCTTGCCTTCCTCCAGGTATTCCTTAAGAAATTCCCGGATGGCAGGGATCACATCATTCCAGTCCGTATCAGAAGTTTTGGTGAGCGTAACAAAATTTGAAGCAATGAAAACGGCCTTGATGAAAGGAAAGCCAAAAAGTTCAACAGCCAGTGGAGAAGGCTTAGCGCTTTCCACATCAGGAAAATCAATGCTTTTCCCCGGATACAAAAGTTTGTTGGCCACAAACTTCATGGTTTCCGGATTAGGTGTCATTTCAGTATATATGCTGATGATGGGATTGCCTGTCTTGATCATATTCGCAATTTGAAATGCAAATTTAAGCATTGTAACCCTCAATTTCCTTACACAATAAGGAAACAAAGGGTTAAAGATTGAGCTAAAGTCTGATTAAGAAAAGAATTCATATGTTTAAAGCGGGTCATTGTTTTTTGTATTTAAGGGATTTTACTGCTTTTTACCCTGTTTTTGTAAGTAAAAATCCTTAAGGCAATTAGTATTTTTCGCAAAGCGGATTATCTTTGTACTTCCAATCCACGGAAAGCCGATCAACGTACCGTTATGAAAATAATCCACCGTATTGCAATTGCAATACCCCTGTGTTCAATGCCCGGCAGGGCTTCTATACTACTTACCGGAATCTTGTTCCTTGGCTTGTCTAAGTTTACTTCTGCACAGTCTATAACAGGGATCATCACAGACTATAACGGATATTGGAAAACTACAACAGCAGCTCCTAATTCAAATAAGCCCGATAAAAGTCATAACCTTTTAGCTTTTTCTTATAATGGTGCCCAATATTCAACCGGTGTTAACGATGAATTGTTAACTGCCAGAGGGGAAAGTTATGTAGCAGGTGATTTCTGGGCTTTGCCTGTAAACCAGATCACGGGAACGCTCAATTCAAATACTAAGGCAGGTTTTGGAGCCTTGTATGATGGCGTAAGTAATGGAGCCAGTGTAGAGCCGCCTGCATACGGTGTATCTATGTATCTTACCGATGGCATCAAGGGGCTTGATATTGGCACCTGCATTGCCAACCTTCCCGCCGGAGCCATGACCTTTATTCTTTCCAACATTCAACCTTTTAGTATTGGAGACGGCATACCCGATATTGTTGTTACCCAGATTGCGGATCCTTCGGGATCCTACGACCGGTATGAATTTACAGATGTAAATGGAGTCCGTGTCGGCAATTTTAAAGACATAGTGTTTACAAATATTTCTCCGGTTGCCACCTGGACTGCTGATTTTTATGAAGCCAAAGTAAATCCCCTTCAATTATTGAATGGGTTTACACAAACAGACAGGCCAATGCGTCTTTGGGCAGCTGATCTTTCTGAATTTGGCATCACAGCAGGAAATTATAACCAGGTAAGAAATTTCAAGATCAATCTTTCGGGACAAAGTGATGTAGCCTTTGTAGCTTATAATAACAGGAGCGTTAGTTTTCAAAATGCACTACCGGTTCAATACAGTTATTTTAAAGGAAATATGCAAAATGGCCAGGTGCAGCTCAGCTGGCAGACAGTAAGCGAACAAAATGCTTCTCATTATTTAATAGAAAGGAGTACTGATGGCAGTAATTTTATTGCCATAGGTAAGGCTAATGCCTATAATAGTGCAACAGCCGTAAGCAATTATTCTTTCTGGGATAACGCTCCGGTTAAAGGCCTGGCTTATTACAGGTTAAAACAATTTGACCTTGATAATTCATATACCAATAGCAGTACAGTTATTAAGATCAACCATTCTGTTTCAAATAATTTTCAGTTGCAGGTGTATCCAAATCCGGCAACAGAAAAAATATGGATCGGACATGTGAAAACCACGGGCGCTGAACTGTTTACTTTATATAATTCATCAGGCATCAGGATGAAGCAACAAACAGCAATGAAAGGCGTTTCGCAAACCAGAATGGACCTGGGTACGCTGGTTCCGGGAATTTATTACCTGGTTATGCAGAATGGCGACAACAGATCTTCATTGAGCTTTGCCATAAATTAAAAACTGTATTTACAACCTATCGTTGTGTAAAACATGGAGCGTCCCGTTTCTGATAGCTCTGGTCTGGTTTCCGACAATACCAGATTTTGAGGAATGACATAGGACGGAGTAACCATCGCCATCCATTTACCACGGGCATAAATAAGCGGAATTGAAAATTCGTAGGCCAGGATATTGAATTTTTTTACATTTTCAGTTACCTCTTCTGATGTGCCCGGAAATAACAGGAAACCCGTTTTCTGTTTATAGTAGGTATTGGTAAAATGCTGAGTACCGGCATAAATATAAAAGGAAGGATCAATAACCAGTACGCTGTTGTTGCCTGCTTCCCTGCGAATGAGATGGTCTAACCCGAATGTAGCACCCAGGTCTATTTTATCGCTCAATTTTATATCGCCACCTGCCGTGACATTCACAATTTTATTCAGAAAGGAAAAATTTAAAGAACCCTGTGCCTTCAATGCGGACTGTACCAGCATGCTGGATTCTTTATAAAAAGGTTTTGTAAAATAAAAATTGGTCATCCACTTATCGGTTACATTCAGATACCCAAAGCTGGTAACGGTTCCTGCATATTCAAATGGCTGCTCCTTATTGTTTACAAACACAGGGGCTGCATTTACATACCATTTTCCGTTCATCCATATTTCCGCCATTGGAAAGAACCCGGTGCTACGCAGGCTGTCTGTTCTTCCATAATAATTCAGGTTTGAATTATAATTCAATCCCAGCTTAAATTGAATTTGCTTTGAACTGTCTGTCTGACCAGACACAGGCTGTAATAAGACTAAAAAAACAAGGGTACAAATTAAAAACTGTTTCATATGATCAGGGTTGGGTAAAAACCATCCACCATGGAAAACGGTGGATGGCTGTAACAATGGTTATTTTATTGCTTCGATGCTTTCACATTTGAATTGCTTTTCAATTCTCCTTCAACACTGCCTTCAACCTTTGTTTTACCGATCTTTTCTTTTGAAGTTTTTACATCAGCTTTCAATTCATCTTTGATTTCTTTAGATTTTTGTACTGCTGCCTGTTTTTTTGCTTCTGCTTTGTCTTTAACTTTTGTGGCTGTAGTTTCTGTTCTGTCAACTGCAGATTTGCCATTTACATTTACATCCACCTCACTGCGTGCATCAGTTGTTGAACCAAACAAAGCTGAATTTTCATTTGCATTTGCTTTGGCCTTTCCGGATGCATGTAATTCTGCATTTGCACCTGCATTAAGATCAGCATTTTGTTTTGCCTTGTTCTTTACATCTGTTGCAAGCTTAGCGCTTTTGTTTAGTGATGCATTTGTTGCATTCTTCGCTGATGTTGTAAGCTCCGCGGTTTTTGTAGCTGATAAGGATACGGCGCTTCTTGTTGTTGCTGTTGCTCTTGCAGCCGCTTTAGTTGCAGCCTGCGTGCTGGCGGTAATCTTTGTTGCTGCTTTCGTACTGCCGGTAACCCCTAAACCTGCCTGTGAATAAGAAAATGTTGCGGCCAGGGTTGATGCTGCGAGGAGCATGATTGCTTTACTTGTTTTCATAAGTTAAAAGTGTTTTTTAAGGTTTCGTTAGCAATAGATAGAGAATTAAAAAGAAAGTTTAAAATGGATTGAAATTTTTTCATGAAAGCCCAGCTAACTGATCAGTACGGATGCCTGATATAATAATTTTTTATTGAAGGTTGAATAATTAATTACCAATCAGTAATTAATGTTGAAGTCAAATAAAACCATGTGGTGTAATTCCTGAAGAAGCATCCTCAGGCGCTTTTATCTATGGTCGGATGGTGATGTAAACGATGCGAAACATTTGAAAGGTTGTGATTGCTCTCTTTGTAATAATTATCATATGTGAAAGGCCATATATTTTTCGGATGCCATGGTTGAAATTAAGGCAATGCGTAACGCCTGTTCAACTTATAATTTGGTTATCTGACTCCATATTACCTGCATTGGCTTTCGGTTCAGTTCATATAACCACCTCCGGCATAAAATAAAATTAAGAGACGATCATAAGCTTTGCATAGTTTAACATGATCTTCTTTTCACCATTCATATCAAACCGGATGGTAGCAACCGGATTATGGCTGGAGCCTTCCATTTTTACCACCTCTCCAAACCCGAATTTCTGGTGCTCAATGCGCATGCCTGCCTCCAGTTTGGATACATCACTGGGAACAAAACCCGGTGTTGGAACATGTGCCACCTCTTTTGGTTTGGCATTGCCTGTTATTAGTGTGGATACGAAACTTTTTTCTTTTGGTGTGTTGTTGCTGTTGCCTGCACCAAACCCCCTATGCATTCTTTCAAAAGCACTTCCCATCATACCGGAATTGGTTTGGTTTTTTACTCCTCCGCCTGCAAAGCTTTTATCAACGTATTCCTGAGGTATTTCATCAATAAAACGGCTCTGGTCACTTTGTATGAGCGAACCAAATTTGTAACGCGTATTTGAGTAACTGAGGTACAGCCTTCCTTTGGCTCTTGTAATGGCTACGTAAAACAATCTTCTTTCTTCCTCAAGTTCTTCCCTGGTATTAATGCTCATTGCATTAGGAAATAATCCTTCTTCGAGTCCGCCGACAAAAACTACCGGGAACTCCAGTCCTTTTGCGGCATGGATCGTCATAAGTTTTACGGTATCTGCGTGAGGATCTTTTTCATCGGCATCTGTGAGAAGGGTGATCTGTTGCAAATAAGCCCCAAGGCTTTTATCGCCCACCTCACCGCTTTCTTCACTTAATGGGGTTTCTGTGAATTCCTTTATAGAGTTCAGCAACTCCTGAATGTTCTCATAGCGTTGCACGCCTTCCGTGCTCTTATCGTTAAAAAGCTCTTTTACAAAATTGGTTTGCTTGCCAACATGAAAAGCCACATCATATGCATTCCTGGATTTGAGCATACTATGAAAACTCCGGATCATGAGCACAAATTCTTCAATTGCCTGGAGTGTGCCTGACTTGAATCCAAACATGGGTGCACTTTCCAGCACTTCCCACATGCTGATATTATGTTCATTAGCCGCCAGAATAGCACGGTCGATAGAAGTTTTTCCAATACCTCTTACCGGATAATTGATAATCCTTTTTAGCGCTTCCTCATCCCTGGGGTTAACAATAATGCGGAGATAAGCAATGTAATCCTTGATTTCTTTTCTCTGATAGAAGGAGATACCTCCATAAATGGTGTATGGAATATTCATCCTCCTCAGGCTTTCTTCAAATGAACGGCTTTGTGCATTTGTCCGGTATAGGATGGCAAATTCCTTATTGGTAAAATGATTGCGGAGTCTTTGTTCCTGGATCTGGTCCGCCACAAATTTCCCTTCATCATTATCGGTCATTGTCCGGACAAGTTTTATTTTTTCTCCAGTGGCATTTTCAGTGAAAAGGGTCTTTGGAATTTGTCCTTTATTGTTTTTAATGACCTCGTTGGCTATGCTTAATATATTTTGTGTGCTCCGATAGTTCTGTTCCAGCTTGATCACTTTCACTTCATCATAATCCTTCTGGAACTGCAGGATGTTTTGAATGGTGGCTCCACGGAAGGAATAAATGCTTTGTGCATCATCGCCCACAACGCAAACATTTTCATGAACAGCACCAAGTAATTTAATGATCTCGTACTGTGCAGGATTGGTATCCTGGTACTCATCGATCAGAATGTATTTGAATTTGTGCTGGTATTTATGAAGCACTTCCGGAAAATGTTTCAATAATTCATACATCTTGAAAAGCAGGTCATCAAAATCCATTGCACCATTCTTAAAGCATCTTTTTGAATAAGCGCCATAGATCTGGCCAATCATGGGGCGGTTGGCTCTCATGTCTTCCTGCTGAATAGCATAGTCGGTGAGGTATTCCTGTGGGCCAACCAATGCATTCTTTGCGGAAGAGATGCGATTGTAAACAACATTGGGTTTATAATGCTGGATGTCAAGATTCAGCTCATTGGTCACGGCCTTTACTACACTTTTGGCATCGTCGGTATCATAAATTGTAAATGCATTCGGATAACCAATCCTGTGTGCTTCAGCCCTCATAATGCGGGCAAATACACTATGAAAGGTGCCGATATAAAGATTTCTTGCTTCACGGGTACCAAGTATGTGCCCGATACGCTCTTTCATTTCAGCTGCGGCCTTATTGGTAAATGTGAGTGCGAGAATGTTAAAGGCATCCACTCCGTTTGCCATCAGATGGGCGATCCTGGTGGTGAGCACTTTGGTTTTTCCACTGCCGGCGCCGGCCACTATCATCAACGGTCCCTCTGTTGTAATGACAGCTTCCCGCTGCCGGTCGTTCAATCCCTTCAGGTAATCTTGCATAAATAATCCACGGACTTTTTTGCTCAATTAAAATGAGCAGGTCAAAGTGGCGAAGGTAAATTTTTGAAATGGGTTTTTCATGAGGAAAAACACAGTAAAGGGGTGGATTTGTTAATCCGCCTTTGTTTGAACCTGCTGCCTCTGAAAATATTGATAACCAGGAGGTGTGTGTTCAATGGAATGATATTAATCACGTTGATCGCCGGAGCAATTTTGTACATTGCGGGCTCACCACCATTCAAATTAATTGAAAAAAAAGATCAGGTATTACCGCCTGCTCTGGATCAAACATGATCTGCCGGCGGGTCTCTCGGTTTTTTTAGTTGCTCTTCCTCTTTGTCTTGGAATTGCGCTTGCTTCCGGCGCTCCATTGTATTCGGGTATCTTATCGGGGATCATTGGCGGAATGGTTGTTTCACTGGTAAGCGGCTCTCCCCTTGCGGTTTCCGGGCCTGCAGCAGGACTAACAACCGTGGTTGCCGCTTCTATTCTTTTCCTGGGCGGGTTTGAAGTTTTTTTACTGGCCGTTATTGTTGCCGGGTTATTTCAGGTTTTATTAGGGGTACTTAAATTAGGAACTATTGCGAATTATTTCCCTTCTGCGGTAATTAAAGGAATGCTGGCAGCCATTGGGATCATTCTGATCTCAAAACAAATTCCTCTTGCACTTGGTTATGACCAACCCGACTTCTGGAGAAGCGGATTCCCTGACCTGTTTCAACCTGACCGTTTCAGCGAAAAATTTCACCACCTCAATATCCATACATCAAGAATTACCATACTCATTACCGCAATTTCATTGGCAGCAATGATATTATTGCAGCATTCAAAGAATAAAAAGCTGAAGCTAATTCCAGCACCATTGGTTGTAGTACTAACAGGCATTTTGATCAACTATATCTTTATCCAGTTGCCTGTTTCTTCTCTTAAACCAACCCAGTTGGTAAACATCCCTTCTAATATTTTCAGTGAGATTTCATTTCCCGATCTCAGTAAGATCTTTTCTACAACCGCCATTTGGAAGGATGGACTTGTGATAGGTGTGCTTGCTACCCTGGAAACTCTTTTGTGTATTGAGGCTATTGATAAACTGGACAGGCATAATCGCATAACCCCGGTAAACAGGGAGCTGGTAGCGCAGGGTGTTGGAAATATTGCCTGTGGCATGTTGGGCGCAATTCCTGTTACAGCTGTGATTGTAAGAGGCGCTGCCAACGTTGATGCGGGAGCCAGGACCAGGCTTTCTGCATTTACACATGGTTTATTCCTTTTATTAGCTGTGATATTGATACCTTTTGCGCTGAATAAAATTCCTAACGCTTCACTCGCAGCCATATTGATGGTAACCGGCTACAATCTCACTAAACCAAAACTTTACCGTAACATGTGGCAACTCGGCTGGAAACAATTCCTGCCATTTCTTTTAACCATTATTATTATTCTTGCAACAGATCTTTTGATTGGCGTTAGCATTGGATTGCTGTTTTCCATTTATTTCATCATACAAAATAATTTCAGGGCAGAATACAAGGTCACAAAAATTACAAAGGATGGTAGGGACCTCTTTGTGATCCGGTTGAATTCAAATGTGACCTTTCTTAATAAAGTAAAGCTTCGTAATGCACTGGAAGAGATACCGGAAGAAAGTTCGCTTATCATTGATGGTAGTCTTTGCAATTTCATAGACTATGATATACTTGAAATTATTAGTGAATACCTCAACAAAG
This sequence comes from uncultured Chitinophagales bacterium, assembly GCA_946886475.1. The sequence goes on from CAMPIQ010000029.1 coordinate 24,394, forward strand.
CAAAAGACAGGAATATAACAACAGAACTGATCAATATTCAAAAAGTGAATGTCACTGCCATACATTGATCGTTGTTTGACAAAAAGGGGAAGCGGTGCGAATTTTTTTTTAATCCCTGGATCCTCTCTAAAATTATCCATCATACTGATCAACCCAACCCATCCTTTCGCATCGGCACGTGCTTTGTAAATGTGATGGGTATGAAAAAGATGTTGACAGGTATAGCAGTTATCTTACTATTCAGTTCCTGCACCCAGGTGGCAGGCTGGTTTGGTAATACCGATGATAGTACTCAGGTGAATATGGACAGCAGTTCCTATGCTGCATATGCAAGAGATGAAAGTATTACCGCCGCGAATGCGTATTCAGACCTCTTCCTAGACAGTGCAGCGGTCAATGAATTTATAAGAACGCAGAACATTCCGGATTCTACAGCCAGGAAGCTTACTAATTTTTATCTCGTTCGTAATTATCAGTATGCGTGGTTTGCGTCAAATGGCGTAACCGAACATGCAAGAGGATTGTGGAGCCTGTATGCTAACAGTCATCCGGACAGCACGTCATCCGGATCATCTGCTGTATTAAGAGAAAGGATGGACAGCTTATTGCAAAGCGACTCCATAAAAATTGCATCGTCTGATTCCGGACTGATTCAGACCGAGCTGGATCTGACCAGGCAATTAATTGACTATGCTTCACAACACCCCGGTCATATTACCTCACAGTCTTTGTATTACCTGGTGCCTGCGAAAAAGCAGGATGCACTGACGCTGGCAGATTCTATTTTAAACAAACAGGATTCAACCTTGTATGCTTCCAATAAAACCTACAATGCATTGAAGGCGCAATTATCGGCATACTATACTATTTCAAAAAATGGCGGATGGGACAGCCTTACTTCAGCTAAAGGATTAAAGAAGGGCTCAGGTTCGCCCTCGGTCAGTATTTTAAAAAAGCGGCTTCAGGCTACAGGCGATTATGCAGGAAACGATACAACTGCATTGTTTAATGATTCGCTGGCCATGGCCGTAGCATCTTATCAGAAAAGGAACGGACTAAAACCAACAGGTGTTGTTAATGATTCCATGATCTCCATTTTGAATGTTCCTGTTAAAGAGCGCATTGAACAGATACTGGTGAATATGAACCGTGCATTATGGATGCCTCCAGTACAGGATAGCAGCCGTGTAGTAGTGAATATTCCTTCACAAATGTTGTTTGTTTATTCAGATTCAGGCAAGGTGATGGAGATGCCGGTAATAGTAGGAAAAGAAGGTGACGGCACTGTAATGTTCAACAGTGAGATCAGTAAGCTTGTGTTCAATCCTGCCTGGAACATCCCCGAAAGCATTGTTAGGGAAGAGATCCTGCCTAAAATGAAATCAGATGCCACCTATCTGAAGAAACACAATATGGAAATAGTCAGGGAAGGCGAAATTCCTGTGATCAGGCAGTTGCCCGGAAAAGAAAACCCGCTGGGTGAAGTAAAATTCCTCTTTCCTAATGCACATGATATTTATCTGCATGATACGCCCGACAAGAACCTGTTCAATAAAAATGACAGGGCACTTAGTCATGGCTGCATCAGGGTAGCAGATGCAAAAAAACTGGCAGAATATCTATTAAGTAATGAGCAGGGCTGGGACATGGGAAAAATCAATTCGGCAATAAATGGTACGGAAGAGCAGGTGGTTGAGTTGAAAGAAACCCATCCGGTTTCTATAACTTACCTGACAGTGTGGGTGGATGATAATGGATTGCTGAATTTTAGAAATGATATCTATGGGCATGATAAACTAGCCAGGAGCAGCATGTTTATGTAAAAGTTTGAAAGCCTGAAATAAAACACCCGCTTTTGGATAAGGCGGGTGTTTTATTTTAATAAAGTCTAATCAGCTTTTTGGATCCACTTGATGCAAACAGGACTTCCAACTTCTATTGTTTGTTTCTGGGCAGTTAATAAACCTGTAGAACGGTTTATTCTGAATACAATTATATTATCACTGTTTTGATTAGCAACCAGTAAAAAATTCCCCGTGGGATCAAGGCTAAAATTGCGCGGCGTTTTACCAAGTGTTGACTGATGTCCTGCTAATTTTATTGTTCCCGTTTCCCGGTTGATTTTAAAAATGGCAATGGTATTGGAGGCGTCCCGGTTGGAGGCATAAAGAAATTTACCGTCTGCAGATACATGGATATCGGCACTGGTAAAAGGTTTATCAAATCCTTCCGGCAGAGCACTTATGGTTTGCAAAAGAGAGAGGTTGTTTTCATCATTCTTAAAAACAGACACCATACCTGAAAGCTCATTGAGGAGGTAAGCCCAATTATGACCGGGATGAAATTCAAAATGCCTGGGTCCATATCCCTCTTCCATCTTTATAGTATGCGATGAAGCTGCTGTTAAATTTCCGGTTTGTTCATTGAATGTATAGGCCACCAGTTTGTCTATTCCAAGATCAGGCACGTATAAAAATCTATTGTCCGGAGAAAATACGGTGGCATGAACATGAGCGGCCTCCTGTCTTTTTTTATTGATGCTGCTTCCCTGGTGCTCAACAACTGAAACCGCTTCGTCAAGCATTCCATTTTTTTGAATCGGTAAAATAGCAGCTGTTCCACTGCTATAATTCCCTACGGCCAGCCAGTTGCCCGTTCTGTCAATTGAAACATAGCATGGGTTTTCACCCCTGCTTGACCGGCTGTTCAAAAATTTTAGCTTCCCTGTACGGTTGTCAAATGAAAATGCAGTGACCATTCCTCCACCTGAGTTATTGCCCAGTTCATTTACGGCATACACAAATCTGTTATCTGCCGAAACAGCCAGATAGGAAGGATTTTCAATTACTGCCGAATCAACAAGGGAAAAACTGCCATTATCTTTATTGAAAGAATATACATAGATGCCATTGCTATTGCCCTGGGTATAGGTGCCGGTGATCATGTAATGATCCTGGGAAATGGATATAATTGATGTGGACATAATTGTAATTAAAAGCAGGATCTTTAACATCAGGGGAAGTTATGTTTTTTAGATGGCACAACATTCTGCCTCCCTTTTAATTTGATGAAAAACCCAGTGCACATTTTCCGGCATCCGGTCTTTTCAGCACTCAGCCAGCCTGAGAATTTGCAGTGATCATAAAAAATTATACCAGAGAACGGAATTTCTTTTAAAGGAGTTTATTTAATTGCATGTTGTTTGCATGTCAAAAAGCTATGATAAGAAGTGTATCAAAAAGCGTAAGAAGGTTCTGGGCAGCATTGGCCCTTCTTTCAATTGAGATGCTGGCCATACTCAGCATATTCTTTTTGGCACTCATTACAGTTGTATTTCTGATCAGGGATATCTTCCTTTTGAAGAATGAGGAACTTGATAAAGAGGTCTTTGCCTTTGCTGAAACTTATTTAAACCACACAAACACAGCGGTAATGAGTTTCATTACATTTTTTGGTTCACATGAATTTCTTATCCCGGCCAATTTATTATTGATCGCTTATTTTCTTTTTTTCAGAAAGCACAAGTGGTATTCTATAAAAATACCGGCTGTTGCCCTGAGTAGTTTTCTTTTGATGTTTGGACTGAAACGTTTTTTTGGAAGGGAGCGTCCGGAAAACCAATTGCTGGAAGAAGCAACCAACTTTAGTTTTCCAAGTGGCCACGCACTTATGAGTGTCACCTTTTACGGACTTATTGCCTATGCCATATGGCAATCCGTAAAAAATAAATTCTGGAGATGGACGCTGATCATACTCATCACTGCCTGGATATTGATAATAGGTTTCAGCAGGATTTACCTGAGGAAGCACTATTATAGTGATGTGATCGCCGGTTATTGCATTGGGTTTGTATGGCTAGTATTTGCCATCTGGCTGTTGAACAAGATGGAAAGATACAGCAGGAGAAAGATCAACCCCATTGTGGAACAGCCAAAGGAAGAAAAGAGAGCCTGATCACTGGCTGTCCCTTTTCTGTATGTCCACCCTGTGCTCACCCATTGAAGTATCCGTTACAGGATCCGCGGGCGGATAAACCGTATTGTTTTTCCTGCCGGCAGAATCCCCATCATTAACCGTCCCGCTCTCACCACTGTTTGTACATCCGGCTAATACTGTTAACCCTAATAAGATGCAGAACAAAGATTTCATATAATTATAT
>CAMPIQ010000030.1 GCA_946886475.1 uncultured Chitinophagales bacterium
TTTGCCTTTTAATTTTTCCCAGTGCTGACAACAACCGAAATACTTAAAAAAGTTCGCGAGCTCGAGATAAAGAGCAAGAAACTGACCAGTGACCTTTTCACCGGGGAATACCATAGTGCTTTTAAGGGAAGGGGCATGTCTTTTAAGGAAGTGCGTGAATATTCGGCGGGAGATGATATCCGGTTTATTGACTGGAATGTATCGGCACGCTTTGGTCACCCATTCAGTAAAGTGTTTGAAGAAGAGCGGGAGCTGACGGTAATGTTACTTGTAGATGTAAGCGCAAGCGCCCTGTTTGGAACGGTCAATGCAACAAAACGGGACATATCGATTGAAATTGCAGCCGTACTTTCTTTTTCGGCTGTAAATAACAGTGATAAAATTGGTGTGATCTTTTATAGTGACCGGGTAGAAAAATATATTCCGCCTAAAAAAGGCAAGCAGCATGCTCTTTATATTTTACGTCAATTATTGTCAGTGGAACCTAAAAGTAAATCCACACAGTTAAGCACTGCACTGCGGTATTTTAATAATACAACAAGGCAAAAAAGTATTGCATTTGTTTTAAGTGATTTTATAGATGCTGATTATGGCGATGCTTTAAGAGTGGTAAGTAACCGTCATGATGTGGTAGGAATCAAATTATATGATAAGATGGACCGTCTGCTTCCTGATGTAGGCATGTTGCGTATTGAGGATGCTGAAACAGGAAAGCAAAAATGGATAGATACGGGAAGTGATTTTGTGAAATTTGAGTATGAAAAGGAATTCTTCAGAATAACCGATTATTCAAATGATACTTTCAGGCGGGCAGGATGCGACCTGCTGCATGTAAGAACCGATGAAGATTACGTAAAAGTGTTACAACGATTTTTTATCAGCAGGAATAAATAATGAAAAACCTTTCTCTTCTGATTTTTTTCAAGATGTTACTGATCTGTGGTCATTCGCAGGAAGTAGATGCAGTGGCGGATAAAACCGCCATCCTGATCGGAGAACAATTAAAACTTGAATTGAGAGCCGAATTCAAAAAAGGCCAGGCTGTTAAATGGATGGAGGTGGATAGTATGGCAGGATTTGAGATTTTGAATAGTTCGGAAATTGATACCCAGCTTACAGAACTCAGTACCATTCTAACCCAGAAGATCATTCTCACCAGCTGGGATTCAGGTGAATGGAAGATCCCTTCATTCATACTAAACAGGTCGCGGACCAAACCAATCACCATTACAGTTTCCTTTACTGAAATGGATCCTAACAAACCCTATAATGAAATAAAAGCGATCATTCCTGTGCAAAGGCCAGGAACCTATAACTGGTGGTGGTACCTCATCTTCGGTGCAATATTGGCAGGGCTATTCTTTTTGTTCTTCCCCTCATCCAGGAAGAACATTGTAAAAAAAGATCCCGAACCTGTAGATGCTTATAAGGATGCTATTTACAAACTTGACAATTTGAAAGTAAATGATGCGTTGGACCATAAAAAATTTCATACTGAACTGATCCATATTTTCAGGCAATACCTGCACAGGAAAAAAAACATCCATTCATTTTCTAAAACCACGGGTGACCTTGTGATCCAGATAAAAAGCCTTCAATTGCCTCAAAAGGAATACACACAATTATCACAGGCATTGCAGATCAGTGATATGGTAAAATTTGCAAAATACCAGCCTTTACCGGAGGAAAATCAACAAGCCATAATAACCATCAGGGAAAACATTGACATCATTGAGAATTTAAACCATGCTGTATAACTGGCTGCGCGATATAGAATTTAAAAATGAATGGGTTCTACCCATATTGCTTGTTATGCCCCTGCTAGCCTGGTATTATTACCGTACGGGTACTTTCAGGAAATCTACTTTTAAGGTCACAACATCAGAGGCCTTTAAAATCAGGACGGTTAAAAATACTTTGTTTAATCTGCCTTTCTGGTTGCGGTTGCTCTCTATTGGATGTATCATTCTTGCCCTTGCCCGGCCGCAGATAAAAGATGTTCAGACCAGGGCTACCGGTCAGGGAATTGATATCATTTTGTGTATGGATGTAAGTGGAAGCATGACCACAACAGATTTCACTCCATCCCGACTGGCTGTTGCCAAACAAATGGCTGCAGAATTCGTAAGTCAGCGTCCGGTTGATCAGATAGGGCTGGTGATCTTTCAGGGAGAAAGTTTTACCCAGTTCCCATTGACAACCGATCATGCCGCTTTACTTGAGCAGATCAGCCATCTCAGAAGCGGGATGCTTATAGATGGTACCGCCATTGGAGAAGGTTTAGCCACTTCGGTAGAGAGACTGGCGTCCAGCAAATCAAGAAGCAAGGTTGTGATACTGCTAACCGATGGGAATGAACAACCATCTTCACAAAGACTGATAGATCCCTATACTGCACTTGAAATTGCAAAAGCGAAAAATGTGAAAGTATATACCATCGGCATGGGTGTGGCTGGAGTGAAAGCAGTGGAAGAAAAAGGTGCCCTGCAGGGTGAGAATACTTTTTTGGATGAGGATTTATTAAAACGTATCGCCACCGAAACAGGTGGTGAATATTACAGGGCAACGGACAATGAAAGCCTGCTGAATGTTTATAACCAGATTGACAGGCTTGAAAAATCGGAAATTGATATAGTAACCAAAACAAGATTTCAGGAGCAGTTCATGTATTTTATAATGGCTGCACTATTCTTCGTTTCATTGGACATAATTTTGAGATATACTTATTTACGATCATTTCCTTAATTATGAAGGGTATTGTTTACAGGTCTACGGGCAGCTGGTATTATATTAAAGACGAAGAAAATAGTTTTCGCAATGGCCGTATCAAGGGAGTAATGAAGCTGGATGGTATTACTTCAACCAATCCTATAGCAGTGGGCGACAGGGTTGAATTTAATGATGAAGGAGCGGAGGGCGCCGTGATCATAACTAAAATTGAAGACAGGAAAAATTACATCAACCGGCAGTCGCCAAGGCATAAGCACCAGCAGCATATTGTGGCTTCAAATCTTGATCAGTCCTTATTACTGGCCACCGTAAAAGAACCCAGGACCTCTCAGGGATTTATCGACCGTTTTCTGGTAGTCTGCGAAATGTACCACGTACCTGCCATTATACTTTTTAATAAGACTGACCTTTACAAAGAAAAAGAATTTGCATTGCTCGGTTATTTCCAGGAAGTATATGAGCAAATTGGTTACCGGGTAATGAGCATGAGCCTTGTTGATAACAAAGGCATAGAAAACGTAGCGGATCTGCTGAAGGGAAAAACTACCCTGATCAGCGGACATAGTGGTGTGGGAAAATCTTCATTCATCAATACCATCGTTCCCGAACTGGCCATAAAAACCCAGGATGTAAGCGGATGGAGTGGTAAAGGCCAGCATACAACCACCTTTGCTGAAATGTATGACCTGCCATCAGGAGGCCGCATCATTGATACACCGGGTATGAAAGAATTTGGACTGGTTGGTATAGAACGCCAGGAACTATCAGGTTACTTCCCTGAAATGCGGCAAAGATTGAATAACTGCCAGTTCAATAATTGCATGCACGTTAATGAACCTGGTTGTGCAATAAAAGATGCAGTAGTGGAAGGGCTTATCAATGAGGACAGGTATGTGAGCTATGTGAATATACTCGACTCCATTAAAGAGCAGAACTGGGATTAAGAATGTAAGGGCTATAGCTTTTAAGCAATACGCTTTCTGGTATCAACCGTAAGCAATTTCGTTTCAAGAACGTTCGCCAGTTCCACCACAGCTTTGTTATCTCTTTTACGTGCATCCTTTGTTTTTGTTGGAAAAACTGAAATGCCATTGTAAATGCTGTATTGAAGGGTCAATGCGTTGTGACCTAAAACGAAATCCCAGCTGATGGCATCAAAGTCATCTTCTTTATTGGTGAAGATCACTTTAAGATCATCGCTTAAGATATCAGCTATCTGGTAAAATCTTTTCAAACCGCCATCATCATCAATGACAGCTTCTGTACAACCTAAAGTTGTTCGTAGGGTGAGGCTCATAAGAAAACCTTTTTAATTAATAAACAATCTTACTATAAGACAACAAATCAAACCGTTTTGTTGCATTATGCAATTGTTATGCCTTGAATTTTCCTGCCTTTCTTTGTTCTTTTTTGGACATGTCGAGTGCTTTCTCGGCACCTACATTGCGTCCATTATTACCACACCCATACTTCGGCTGAAATAAACTGCATGAAGAAACAAATAATGATAAACTGAGAAGGTAAATTGTGTAGCGTACAGCTTTCATTTGATAACGGTTTATATAAAGATAAAAGGAAATGCCGAAGTTTAAAATTGTTCCCCGGCAATATTTACCGATCCAAACCATTTTGCATAGCCTACATAGTTGTTGGCTATCCTATTGATCTCACCTTCAACCTTTTCGGTAGAAATATCTTTAACTTTTTTTGCTGGAATTCCTGCATAAACCGCTCCCTGTTCACAAATGGTTCCTTCAAGCACCACGGCCCCTGCCGCAATTATGGTGTTGCTGTGAATCACTGCATTGTCCATAATTATGGCGCCCATTCCAATCAATACATTGTCATGAACCTGGCAACCGTGAACAATTGCATTGTGGCCTATTGAAACATTATTGCCGATTAGGGTTTTGGTTCTTTTAAAAGTGCAGTGGATAACGGCTCCATCCTGAATGTTAACTTTATTTCCAATGCGGATGCTGTTCACATCACCTCTTACTACCGTGTTGAACCAGATGCTGCATTCATCTCCCATAATTACATCTCCAACGATAGTAGCATTTGGAGCAATGAAGCAGGTTTTGCCCCATTTTGGAAAATTATCCTCTACCGGAAGTATTAACGCCATTTTTTGGGAACAAAGATGAAGAAATGAGTTGATAAGTAGATGGGCTGATGGGATGTGAGGCTTCTCTCCTTATTAACCGGGCCATTTATCAACTTGTCAACTTTACTTTGCACCATGAATCTGCGGCAATTATTTATTCAACACCTGGCTCAGACCTCATCAGAACCGCTGGCACTGGAAATTGTAAAAGCGGAAGGTTGTGAACTTACGGATGCCTCCGGTAAAAAATACCTTGATCTGATTGGCGGCATCAGTGTAGCCAATATTGGCCACAGCCATCCAAGGGTAATTGAATCGGTTAAAAAACAACTCGACGCTTATATGCATGTGATGGTGTATGGTGAATTTGTGCAAAGCCCGCAGGTTCAATATGCAAAACTCCTGACAGACCATTTGCCAGCTTCTCTCAACACCGTATATTTTACCAATTCAGGAGCTGAAGCAGTGGAAGGCGCAATGAAACTTGCAAAAAGAGTTAGCAACCGGACGGAGATCGTTTGCTTTAATAATTCTTACCATGGATCAACCCAGGGTGCGCTAAGCATGATCGGGAGTGAATACTGGCGCAATGCATTCAGGCCTTTATTACCGGGAATACATCGTTTGGATTATAATTCTTTTGATGACCTGAATTTAATTAATGAGCGCACCGCCTGTGTTATAGCAGAAACCATTCAGGCGGAGGCTGGAATTATCCATCCTTCCGTTGACTGGATGAAAGCCCTGGCCCGCCGCTGCAAGGAAACAGGGACCTTACTTATACTTGACGAAATTCAATCCGGATTTGGCAGAACAGGCAGGCTTTGGGGTTTTGAGAATTTTGAAATTGTGCCCGATGTTTTATTACTTGGCAAAGCCCTGGGTGGGGGCATGCCGCTTGGAGCTTTTATAGCAGATCAAAAATTAATGGCACAGCTAACAGAAAATCCTGTTCTTGGCCATATCACCACTTTTGGAGGTCACCCAATATCGTGCACAGCAGGCATGGAAGCATTCAGGGTTTTAATTGAAGAAGACCTGATAACAGAGGTAAAATCCAAATCAGCAATTTTTAAACAGAAACTGGTTCATAGATCTATCAGGTCAGTAAATTCCTCAGGTTTATGGATGGCAGTTGAATTTGACAGTTTCCAAACCTGTAAAAAAATAATTGACCAATGTATTTCTAAAGGCCTGCTTACCGATTGGTTCCTGTTTTCTGCTCATTGCCTCAGAATTTCCCCGCCATTGACCATTTCAATTGAACAAATAGAGAAAGCCTGCCGGATCATCCTGGATTCCCTGGATCAGCAAGGTCAGTTTTAACTTTCAGGCTTTTGATTATCTTGGCAAAAAACCAAAACAAGATGCTAAGATCCCGTGCCGGCATATTGGTAATATTATTAATTATTGCCTCAACAACTTTTTCCCAACAACAGAAATGGCCAAATACTTTGCTCTGGAAGATCAGTGGTAATGGTTTGGAAAAGCCTTCCTATCTGTATGGCACCATGCACCTGCAGGATAAAAGGCTTTTTCAATTCACTGATTCGGTTTACAGTTCCCTGGAGAAAGTGGATGGTTTTGCATTAGAGATCGATTTTAATGAATTAATGGACAGCATTTTCAAGCGCGGCTTCCGTGAGGCTGAAAACGAAGTGCTGGATAAGGAAGATGTTAAGCTTGATAAGAAAAAAATTGACAGGTCAGTGGATTCCATTATGAAAGAACTGGACCTGGATCCTGAAAGCCTTACAAAAAAAGACCTGAAGAAGATCAGGGATTACAGAATGAACAAGCTTGTGCAGCAGGGAGAGATGAACACTATTGTAGACGGTTATTTATATGGATTGGCATTACGGATGGGGAAATGGGTAGGAGGTATTGAAGATGTTTCGGACCAGTTGGATCTGAAGGATGAGCTGGGCGCAGACCTGTCACCTGAAGAAGTGTTCATGCCGGAGAAAAATTTAAAGAGTGGACTTGAGGAATTAATCAAGATCTACATTAATAGCGACCTGCAAAGCATTGCCGAATATGTTGATGGAAAATACCACCAGGATATAATGGATAAACTGCTTGTACAGAGAAATATAAAAATGGCTAAAAGAATGGACAGCCTCAGTAGCCAGAGGACTATGTTCTTTGCTGTTGGTGCTGCACACCTGCCAGGAGAAACAGGCGTGATCAGTTTATTAAGAGAAAAGGGATTTGTTGTAAGTCCTGTTTTTTCAACACAATCCATTACTCCTGAAAAATATGCGGACAAACTGCAAAAACTCCCATGGCAAAAAGTTGAAAATGAAGCGTACCAGGTTGAGATGCCCGGCATGCCCGGCGAACATGCCATGTTTGGACAGATGCTGAAAATGAAGGTTTATTTTGATCTGCCTTCAATGACCTTTTATATGTCAGGCCATACAATAGCCAGTTCAGGTACAGCCGATATCGATAAGGCCTTTGCCAATATGGCTGATAAGATGGGGAACAAAGAAAAAAAGATAAAAACCAAAAACATTTCCTATGGCGAAATAAAAGGAAAGGAGGGCAGTTTTGATACACAAAGTGGGGCATTAAGGATGCGGATGATGAAGAAAAATAATTCTGTTTACTTTTTGATGGTAGTATCAACAAAAAAATCAAACCTGGATAATCAGGATGTAAATAAATACTTTAATTCATTTTTAGCTAAAGAATTCAATGCCTCTGCGGAATGGACCAGGTTTTCCATTCCCGGAAAGGGATTTACAATTGATTTACCCGGCACGCCAAAGCCTAATCCTGTTATTGATGAAAAAGCAGAGGGTTCTCAATGGAAGTTTCATACCTATGATCTGGTAGATAACCAGAAAGGCATGTATTACCTGATACAGGTGAGGGAGATTGGAGCAGGATATTATCTTGAGGGAGACAGCTCTTATTTTTCATTATATAAGCAGGATATCTCTTCCAGGTTTGAAAAAATGATTAGCGAAGAGCAGTTTAGTTTCGGAGGATGGCCTGCATTCAGACTTGAGGTTTCATTGAAGCCTGATGCACTTTTCAGAATGTTCAATGTGATCAGGGGAAACCGTGTATATGCAATTGTAGTAGGAGGAAGTGATGGCGCTGATTTCTCTGACGCAGAACGGGCTTTCAGTTCTTTCCAGCTTTTGGAATACGAAGAAGAAAGCTGGTCCGACCTGCAAACAGAAAGTTTTTATACAAAAGCGCCAGCTTCTTTTATCAAAAATGCTGTAGACAGCACGCTTGCTTCTTCTGAAGAACACTTCACCAGTTATGATGAGAACACTTCTGTTTCATTTGAGGTTTTTAAAACGGTTGTTTCTCCTTTTTACTGGATTAAAAACGACAGCACTTATTACGATTTGCAGGTAAATGCTTACAAGGACTATAACGATTCTGTTATTCACAAGCAGACTGTGTACAATGGCAACCTGAAAGGAATTGATTACCTGCTGGAAAAAGACAACAACAATACTTTACGCAAGGTCAGGATGTTTGTAAACAAGGATACATTGTATGCACTTGTTGCCTATATCCCAAAGCAAATGAAAGATGACCGGAATGTAAATTTATTTTTCAGTGAGTTTAGTGTGAGGAATGAGGTTATGCCGGTTATCTATGAAAATAAATCAAGGCAATTACTGCAGGCTTTAAGATCTGATGATTCTGCAACATTTTATTCTGCCCTGAGTGTGTTGGAACAGGTGAGCTTTTCAAAAGATGAGTTGCCCATGTTGCATGAGGCGCTTGTTGAATCCTATCAGGAAACTGAAGACTATTATACAGTGAATGATAAGATCTCACAGGTGCTGGAAGATATGGCCGATGGATCTACTTTGAAGTTTATAGAAAAAAATTACCATGGTCTGGAAAATGAAAAAGAACATGTGAAAATCAATATGCTTCAGGTGCTTGCTCATACCAAAACCCTGGAATCATATGATCTGTTCAAAAGATTGCTGATTGCAGATCCGCCCGCACACGGTAATGCAGATGAGCTGAATTATCCATTACATGATTCGCTCAGTCTCACCAGAACATTATTTCCGGAACTTCTACGCCTTGCTTCAGATTCCATTATGGGCGAAGTGGTGGCTGACGTGGCGCTGGTGTTGCTGGATAGTGCATTGATAACCCGGGAGGATATTTTACCGGCAAGACAAATATTTCTTCAGCAGGCCATAACGAAACTGCAGGCCATCGGAGAAGAAAATGAGAACCAGCCGTTGTTGTACAGGTGGATCGGTATTCTTGGTCATTTGAATGATACTGAGAGTAATGAGGTATTAAAACAGGTTGCAGCACTGGACGACCTGGAATATAAGTATGATGCCATTCTTAAACTGGTAAAAAACAACACAGTTGTTGATGAGAAAGAAATATTGAAGCTTGCGGAAGACAGATCGTACCGAAAATTTATTTACAGTCAGTTAAAGGAACTGGGAAAGCTATCCTTATATCCGGCGAAATATGCAACCCGGATCAGGCTGGCCGAGAGTGAAATGTTTGTAATTGCTTCCGATGATTACGAACCTTCAAAATTGGTTTATCTGGGTGAACGAACTGTTACATTCATGGGGACTAAGCAAAAATTCCTTCTTTTCCAGGTAACATTTGAGGGAGAGGAATTTTCAGAAACTTACCTGGGGATCACAGGGCCTTATGATCTAAAAGGAAAGGATATGCTTACTGATACGGATGCAAGCGGTATTTACTGGGCAGAGGAATTTGAATTACCAAAGCTGGATCTGCAGTTGTCTGAATTACTGAAATCCATGGAAACCTATTTAATTGAGTCCAAAAAATAACCCAGCGAGGATGGCTTCATGTTTATCAAAAAGGGCCAGACCTTAAGCGGGTAAGTGAAAATTCTTTTTATTAAGCTCATCCAGACAACCACAGGGTAAAAAAATTTTGAAATACAAGGTTCATGTGTTTACTTTGTAATTCAAAGTGCTTTATATGACCGATCAAAACCAGCATCTGGATGCGCTCAAAGACATCAGGAGAATGATGCAACGATCCAGCCGTTTCATTTCCTTAAGCGGATTAAGTGGCATTGCTGCAGGCATTTGGGCCCTGATTGGAGCTTATTTTGCTTATGACTGGATCTATGAATTTTCAATTGGTACCGGAAATGATGTATATGGTTTGAGAACATTCGACGACCTGAAAATCAACCTCATTCTTTTGGCTTGTGCAATATTGGTCCTGTCGTTTTTGTCGGCCTTGTTCTTTACCTGGAGGTGGGCTTCAAAAAATAAACTTCCACTTTGGGATCATACATCAAAACAACTTGTTATTAATACGGCTATACCGCTGATTGCCGGTGGATTATTCATTATGGCCATGCTGCAATACAATGAATGGCGTTTTGTAGCACCGGCCTGCCTGATATTCTATGGTGTTGCGCTGGTAAGTGGAAGTAAGTATACCGTTAGTGATATCAGGTATCTGGGTTATATGGAAATTATGCTGGGACTGATCAATACACAATACATAGGAAAGGGACTTTATTTTTGGGCCTTTGGTTTTGGTGTGTTACACATTATTTATGGATTTTTAATGTGGTGGAAATATGAGCGCCGTCCAAATGAAAATATTTAATGCACGAATGGCAGTGAACAATCCCATATCAGGATTAAATAAAACTTTTGATAACCGTGTCCGTCTCGGGGTTATGAGCATACTTGTGGTAAACGACGAGGTGAACTTTAATGACCTTAAACAAATGCTGGAAGTAACGGATGGTAATCTTGCCTCACACCTTCAGACACTGGAAGAAAATGGTTTTATCAAGGTACACAAAGGCTTCATCGGCAGGAAAACAAATACTACGTATTCAATTACCAGGGCCGGGCAAAAAGCCTTCCAGGAACATATTGAAGGATTGGAAAAAATGATCAAAGGATTCAAATAATTTTTTTTTGTTCAATTACTTTGAAATACAAAGTGCTTTTAAAAATGAATAAATATAAGGTTCTGGCAAAATTATACCTGTCCACCAATATGACCATCACAATAATTGTTTTGGCCACCTGCCTGGTATTTAACTGGAACATCAACATGATGTTTGCCGCTCTCAATGCCTGTTTTGTAATGAGCATTCCGGCCGTGATACTGGTGAGTTCAATTCACTGGATCCTCAAAAGGATAGAAGTGGAAATTTCATTTGCATGGATCTTACTTCTTTCTTTCATCCCACTCTTCATTGTGGTACCCGCTATTTTATTCGTTGATCAGCTTCCGGGTGATGTGTTCTATCTGGTGGTGCTTGGAGTGGTTAGCAGTTACACTGGTTTATTAGGTCAGGGTATCTCTATCACCAAATTATTTAAATCAGATAAAAATGGATAAGCAAATCAGACTGATAAGAGGCCTGTTATTGTTTTTTATGATCTCTCTTTTTCTTAGTGGACTGACTGCTATTCCTGTTGATACGGAACTTGAATTACTGCTTCCTTTATTTTCCCCGGATACTCAAATGTATCACTGGCTGGAAAAGGTATTGACTGCTTATAAAGAAGTAAAGGAGATACACCCATTCTTACTATATGGATATGACTGGCTGGCATTTGCTCATTTTATCCTCGCCATACTTTTTATAGGCCCATATCGGGACCCGGTGAAAAATATCTGGGTTATTGAATTTGGAATGATCGCCTGCACGCTCATTCTCCCGCTTGCTTTGATAGCAGGATATTTCAGGGGTATTCCCATCGGCTGGCAAATGATCGATTGCTCTTTTGCAGTATTTGGTTTTTACCCTTTATGGATCTGTTACACTAAAACAAAACAAATCAACTCAACTATCAACAATTAACATCTAACATGGAATCAACACTTCAGGCCTTATGGTCAAAATCAAAACTACTGGTGAAAGCTCTTGTTATAGGCTTCATTATCCTTTTATTGCAAATACCTACTTTTTATATCAAAGAACTGATCAGTGAAAGGGAAGCCCGTCAAAAGGTAGCTGTAGCTGAAGTAAGCGGCCGGTGGGCAGGCAAACAAAACCTGGCAGGACCTGTACTGGTTTTGCCTTACAGAAAATCTAATGAAGACTCCATACAGCAAACAAATACAAGGCAAAATGCCTATTTCCTTCCTGATGAACTTAAAATAACATCAGAGATCAGTCCTGAAGAAAAATACAGGGGCATTTATAAAGTAATGCTGTATACATCACAGATCAGTATGAGCGGGTCTTTTGCAGGCCTGCACCTTGAGAAATTAAACATCAAACCTGAAGAGGTAATTTGGGACGAAGCTTACCTTTCGATCCATATTGCAGACATGAAAGGTTTGAATGAAGACGTCAAACTAAAATGGAAAGATAAAAATATAGATGTTTCAACGGATGATATTGAAGGCCGGTACCTGGTTGCCAGGCTTAACCTGCAAAGCCTGGCTGATGCAACCAATTCCAGATTTTCTGCAGAGATAAATATCAGCGGTTCTCAGCAATTGTTGTTTACACCCGTTGGCCGCACAACAACTGTACATGTAAAGGCCAGATGGCCTCATCCAAGTTTTACCGGCGACATCCTGCCCCTTACGAGCGACATAAAAAAGGATAGTTTTTATGCCCAATGGAAAAGCATTGCACAAAAAAGGGAGTTCCCGCAACAATGGAAGGACCATGCATTTGAATTCTATGACAATACAGATTCAAATGTAACAGACATCAAAGGGAATATAAACTATGCATCGTTTGGTGTAGACCTCTTTGTGCCGGTAAATGATTATCAGAAGATCATGCGCTCAATAAAATATGCTGCTTTATGTATCCTTCTCACTTTCGCTGCTTTTTTTATTGTGGAGATCACAAATAAAAGATCCCTGCATCCTTTTCAGTATGGACTGGTGGGCGTTGCATTAGTGTTGTTTTATACGCTGTTGCTTTCCATTTCTGAGTATACCGGATTTGATCTGGCCTACATTATTGCATCGGTGTGCACTATCGGACTTATAGCCTGGTTTGTAAAAGGCATGCTGGATTCCTCAAGGCTCACCACTATTTTATCTGTGGTGCTGATGCTATTGTATACATATATGTTCGTAATTCTTCAGATGCAGGATTATTCGTTGATACTGGGAAGTGTTGGATTGTTTATAACACTTGCCGTTATCATGCATTTTTCAAAAAAAATCAAATGGTAACTATTTAAATGCCTGGTATGAAAATTAAAATGATTTTGCCTGCTTTAACCGAAGCCAAAAGTGCTTACTGGCGGCCCATTAAATATTCACTATTCCCGCCTCTGGGCCTCGCAACACTGGCTGCATATTGTAATGATGATGATGAAATTGAATTGCTGGACGAGCATGTGGAGCATGTGGAAATAAATGATCAGCCGGATATAGTGGTGATCCAGGTGTATATCACCAATGCTTTCCGAGCATATGCCATGGCTGATCATTACAGGAAAAAAGGCGTTTATGTTTGCCTGGGAGGTTTGCACGTTACCGCTCTGCCAGGGGAAGCCGCTGCTCATGCAGATAGTATTTTTATCGGGCCAGGAGAAGACAGTTTTCCTGCTTTCCTGAATGATTTCAGAAATGGGCTGGCGAAGAAAATATATGTAAACAGTCAGCGTACCATCCAGGATATTCCCCCCATCAGGAGAGACCTGATTAAAAGGTCTCTTTATCTGGTGCCTAATTCCATTGTTGTTTCAAGGGGTTGTCCCCACCATTGCGATTTTTGTTACAAGGACGCCTTTTTCGAAGGTGGGAAATCTTTTTATACCCAACGGGTAGATCATGCACTTGCAGAAATTGAAAGATTGCCGGGCAGGCATTTATATTTTCTTGATGACCATTTGTTGGGCAATGACAAATTTGCTTCCGGTTTGTTTCAGGGTATGCGCGGTATGAATCGGGTATTTCAGGGCGCTTCAACCATTGATGCAATCTTAAGGGGAACCCTGATTGAAAAAGCTGCGGTTGCAGGATTGCGTTCTGTATTTGTAGGTTTTGAAACATTGAGTGCCATCAATCTTCACCAGTCCAATAAAAAACAAAACCTGGATAAGGATTATTCTGAAGCCATTAAAAGGCTGCATTCATTGGGAATAATGATCAACGGAAGTTTTGTTTTTGGTTTGGATGATGATAAAAAAGACGTTTTCAAACGTACGGTTGACTGGGCGGTCAAAAACGGACTTACTACATGCACTTTTCACATCCTGACCCCATACCCCGGCACCAGGCTTTTTAAAACAATGGAGCAGCAGGGCAGGATACTTCACACTAACTGGGATCAGTACGATACAAGGCAGGTTGTTTTTAAAACAACAGGATTAAGCGCTGAACAACTAAAGAACGGCTATGACTGGGCTTATAAATCTTTCTACTCATGGAGCAATATTGCCAGGGCAAGTTGGCAGCATGATGAAATAAAACATAAGCTCAAGCATTTTGCCTATGCAGGAGGCTGGAAAAAGTTTGAACCCCTTTGGAATTTTATGATCAAAACCCGGGGATTGAATAAGATGTTGCCATTGCTGGAAGCGATACTAGCCAGGGTGAGGCCTGGAAATATAAAAAATGAACGTTCACCATTTCCAGCCATTGCATGATGAAACATTCAAAGCATATTTTAAATACATGGTTATTGGGAGTTTTTCTGCATCCGGTTATCTATGTCATTTATTTTACGATACCCCCTGATGTCATCACGTATACATTTCTTTCTTCCCTGATGATGGGTATGATCTTTTCATTCCCGGCATTTATAATATCAGCACTGTTGTTCAGGTTTTTGGTAAAGCAGGACTGGTCATTGTGGGTCAAATACCTGATGTTGGTTTCGGGGGCGGCATCAGGTGTATTCAAGGTGGCTATTGTATTTGCTGCTCTTACCTCCACCAGTTTCTACCTCGATTTCATACTGGAGTTATGTGTCCCCGGAATTATTTCCGCAGCGGTTTCGCCATTGTTTATGTATAAAAAATTAACGAGTCAATTAAATTCTTTCGTAAACCTGAATTGTAAATGAAGTATAAAGAATTAAATGTAGCCAGGCCCATATGCAGGGAAAAGCGAACTTTTGTTTTTATCAGGTCAAGGCTTAAAAGTTTTGCCTATGCAGCAAATGGTATATCAGTGTTTTTTAAAACAGAGACCAATGCCGCTATCCATCTTTTTGTTGCCTTCCTGGTTTTAATCGTATCCGTTTTATTAAATATCAGTTCTGCTGAAATAATAGTGGTTACGTTTTCCATTGCATTTGTCTGGGTTACTGAAATGATCAATACTGCAATTGAACGAACAATGGACCTGATCAGCCCTGAGGAACATCCTGAGGTAAAGTTGATAAAAGATATAGCAGCAGGCGCTGTGCTGATGGCTTCCATATCTGCGGTGATTGCAGGCTGCATAATATTCATTCCAAAATTGTTTCTGGTATGAAATACTTAAGACTTGTAATTCCAAAAACTGAGGCGAACCAGGTTCTGATCATGTCTTCCATTTTCAGTATGGCGCTTATAACTTTCAGAATTTCCTATACAGGATTTCCCATGTTCGTTTTCCTTGTCTGGAACCTGTTCCTCGCCGGCATTCCTTATCTGATTTCAACCTGGATGGGTAAACATATCCAGGAAAGGAATGAACTTGTATTCTTTATTTCCTTTATCATATGGCTGCTGTTTATTCCCAATTCTTTTTATATCATAACCGATCTGTTTCACCTTCATCAAAGAGAATCTGTTCCTCTGTGGTACGACCTTGCCTTGTTATTTTCGTTTGCCTGGAGCGGGCTTTTATATGGTATTGTTTCGGTGAGACAAATGGAAAAAATATTCGAAGGTTATTTTTCCAAAAGGTTTGATCTCTTATTCATTGTTCCGGTAATGTTTTTAAACAGTCTTGGTGTTTATGTTGGACGATATTTGCGATTCAACAGCTGGGATGTTATTGCTAATCCATTTCAACTGGCTGGAGATATTACTTATCTTTTTTTGCATCCGGTTCAAAACAGGCTGGATTGGAGTATGATCACCTGTTATACTTTGCTGATGACCCTGATCTATACTGCCATTAAAAAACTATCAAAGGTCTTATAAAACAAAAGCCCCGCTTGTACGGGGCTCCTGAAGTATTTAACTATGGAAACTTAGAAGTCTAATCCAAGTGCAAGATAGGTTTGTGGTTTTCCTCTGAAGAACCCGTCCATTTGCCAGGCCACATCAAACCGCAGAAAGTATCCTAACAGGGTGCTTCGTGCTCCAAATCCGTACCCGCCTGCAAATGGTCCAATACCTCCGGCTTTTATTTTAACCAATACACCCGGTGCCGTATTATTGGTATAAACAATATTAGGCCTTTCCAGCTTGTCATACCCCCCATTCCAGGCAGTTCCAAGATCAAAGAACTGAACAAGCTGCAGGTTACGCAGAAATGCATTATTGATTGGCCTGTTAAAGAATGTGCTGAACACAGGCATCCTGATCTCACTGTTGATAACTACATTATTATTTCCATTTGCTGCATTCTGTTTAAAACCTCTCAGGTTAACGGCCAGTGCCTGGAAAGTATAATCAGCATCAGGATCGGGAACATTGCTGGGATCGAAATAACGGTAACCTGCAGGCGCGCCTGTATTTGGATCGATTTTTTGATTCTCCCTGAATTTCAGCCACCCGTCAACACCACCCAAATAATAGATCACTTTCTGATTTCCCCATGAAAGATCTCCTGCTGCACGTACGGCCCATATTACATTCCTGTAAATAGGAAGATAATGCCTTGCATCAAAACCTGCATTGAACAGGAACCTTCCTTCGGTATTACTTACATCATTTACCTGCGTGAACCAGTCAACATAGGTTTTCCAGCGTAAGCCATGCCATATATTCTGGGTTGGGTTGATGGTATTATCATGAACATATTCAAAGGTGAACTGTCCAAATGTTTTTTTGATATCCTGTGCTTTCAGATTATTCAAAGAAATAGAAGGAAAGATGGTTCTGTCGAAGCGGGGGCCAATTGTGAACCTTACACTTCTTACCCTGTCGAGCGGATATTTTAGTCGTGCCAGGTAATAATTGGAATACTGTTTCACATAGGCTTCCTGGTTATTTGGCGGGAGCCTGATAATGTTTTCCATGCTGCTTCTGTAGTAGGTAAAACCCCAGTCAAGTCTTCTTCTCATGTTATTGAATTCAAATAACACATCATTGTCGCGAAGGTTCGGGGCAATACGGAAGCCACCTGATATCTTAAAATCTTCAAAGAGGTCGGCGGTACCCATTCTTACCAAACCATTCAGGTCGTTTCCGTTGGCAGGGTCAATTGGACCAGCTCCTCCAGCATATGGCTGGTATTTATTTACAACGAAAATGGTATTGTTTAATCCTGCAACCACATAATCATTAAAAAACTTAGGCGGGCGGTACTCGTACAATTTTGCTTTTTTCAATACCGGCTCATTCATGATCTCTTCAGATTCAAATACTTTTCCCAGCTGAGACGAATCTTTTTTCTCATCCTGGAATTCACTGTTGAAGAAATCATCCTGTTGCCTGGTGGAATCCACACCGGTTTTCTGGTATTGCACAGCCCTGCCAGCCTGAATTCTTTGCTGCTCTGCCAGTTTTTTAATGTATTCGGTTGGCTTTGCAGAAACATTCCTGCGGCGGAGCGTGGCTTCGTCTATCCTTAACCGGTAAAGAAATTTAAAATCACCCTGTCTGGTTACTTCACTAACCAGGGTATTATCACCTGCTGTTCTGGTTTCCAGTAAACTGCTTTGATAATTGGTAAGAGGGAATGTATAGGTTGAATCAAGCGTAACAGAAAAGAATCCTACCGAATCAATATCATCCTTACCCCAATCCTTTAATACACTATCCACTTCCGAAGGTGGTGGATTACGCAATACTTCATCTCCTATATATACAAGGGTATCGAGCCCTGCCCTTTCTGATTTGAAGAAACCGGCATAACGGTTGGCAATACCGTTTTCATCGCTTACAAAAGTAAAGTGGTTCACATTGTATTGGGAGGGAAAACGGGCATCTCCAAATCTTACACTGGTGAGTTGTGATATTTGTTTGAACTCAGAATTATTCCAGTTGTCTATCAGGAAGATGTTATAATTCCTTGCCGTAATAGCTGTGTCACTGTCCTCTGCTGTTGGAGAAGGGCGGTTACTTGAAAAAATAATTCCGGTTTTACCGGGAAAGGCTACAAACGATGCGTCAAGATCATCGTAAATATCATCTGTTACCTGTTCGTATGTGTTTTTATCAATTTTGTAAACAAAGATGTCTGTCTGTCCGCTTTTTACTGCGCTAAAAATTAGTGTATTGGCATCCAGCATGTACTTCATATCCTGTATCTGGGTAAAGCCTTCGAGAACCTGTTTATTAAGTTTAACCCTGTTCACAATATCATATACAAACATTCTCGTTTTGCCTTCGTCGTTATATACAACTGCCAGCCTGGTTCCTTTGCCATCCCAGGCCAGTAAAGGATAATTTGGATTGATTTCGTCTTCCCTTGTTCTTGTACCATAGGTCAGTAAAACCTTACGGTCAACAAAGTTTGGATGAAAGACCACGCTGTACTTCCCTTGTTTGAATTCTACTGATGCATAAGCAAAACTCCGGGGCATTGGATTGGCATTAAAGCGGATAAAATCTTTCTTGCCAATTTCTTCAACCACGGAAAGCTGGCCCCTGGGGGCAATACGGCGGCCTCTTATGTCTTTGAAATATTTATCAGATTCTTCCGCCATGAAGTCCTTAAGAACCTCCTTAAATTTCTTTTTGGAAATTTTTTGGGTAGCGCTGTTCAGATTCCTGTAGATACGTGCCAGGTATAAAAGATAGGTGGTCTTGGCTCTTCCGTACTTATTTCCGATATAATACCAGAAAGCATGTCCGGCCAGATTTGGTTTGTCAAATGCAAACTGGTAGAAGTTCTTGTATTCACCACTCAGAAGTGCATTTTTCAGTTTATCATCCAGCTGGGTATTCCATTCTTCTGCGGCATATTCAATATAGCCATCGGTTAACCATTTGGGAAGATCCAGCAGGGTTTGATTGGCTGCAAATTCTCCGAGATCATCTCCAAACAAAACATTCTGTACCAGCACCCCGGCAATGCCCTGCCTTATCTGGCGGCGCAGGTTTTCGTGGTTGCCATCGAAATAAATAAGCATTTTGTTATTTACAAGCTTGGTAACACCACCGGTATTCTGCCAGTCAATGCCCAGACCAATATTGGATTGCTGCATTTCATCAAAGCTGTTGTATACAGCAATATTGGCCCTTCGCTGCAAACCATATTCAACAAACTCCTCAAGCTGGGGCAGTTCTTTTTCTGCTACCTGGGCAACGTATTTGCCCAGTTCCAAACCATCCTGGCTGAAGTAGGTATTGAAATTATCTGTCTGGTAATATTTCCAGTTGAATTTTTGATACTGAACCCTGTTCTTACCAAACTCCACTCCGTTCACCTGTGCATGGCACAGGGCAGAGATGAGAGTAAGCAAGACGGCACATGCCAGGCGGCCATTCGTTCTGTTCATAAAGTATTAGGTAATTTCTAATTAATAAAGCTCCCGGTTTGGATTGTAAATTGCAATTAAAAATACAAAAAAGCTGCATGTTAACTGTTCAACCCTTCACCTTCAACCCCGTTCAGGAAAATACATACGTGGTTTACAACGAAAAAGGTCAATGTTGTATTATAGACCCCGGTTGTTATTTTGCCTCAGAGGAAGCAGATTTAAAGAATTTTATAGAAGAAAACCACCTGGAGCCCCTTTTTCTGCTTAATACGCATTGCCATCTTGATCATATTTTCGGCAACAGGTATGTTCATAAAACCTTTGGGTTGGAACTTTACCTCCACCAGCTGGAAAAGGAAGTATTGGAATATGGACCGGTTTCCGGACAAAAATGGCAACTGCCTTTCGACAATTATGACGGTCCGCTTCATTTTATTAAGGAAGGTGATGAGATCAGGATGGGAGAGGATGTATTACAAATTCTGTTCACACCAGGCCATTCTCCCGGAAGCATCAGCTTTTACAGCCAGAATAACAAATTTGTGATTGGGGGCGATGTTCTTTTTGAGGGCAGTATTGGCAGAACAGACCTGCCGGGGGGAAGTTTCGAAGTTTTGGAGGAAAGCATCCGCACCAGGTTATACACCCTTCCTGAAGATGTAATTGTACATCCCGGGCATGGAGGATCAACCACCATCGGTGATGAAATGAAAAGCAATCCTTTTGTAAAAATGGTTTAGTATTCCGGGGTATTGTAAGAAATGATCAGGTATCAAGGATTAGAAATGAGCAATTACATTTGTACTTCTGACAGCCTGCGCTTTATTACGAACGGCATCAGCCAGCTTACCTGGATCTTAAAAGCCTGCCGATGTATGGTAATTTTTGAAATTCAGCCTTCTCCACTTGCAGAATAAACCATGCAAATGCTGCCATCAATATTGTAGCGGTTAGAATACTAAAAATAAAATCATCCCAAATGAACAATAAGCCCCTGTGTATTAAATAAACCAGTGTTGCAATGAGCAGGTAAGCCAGTAGTTTTTTCCTGGCATAGGGTATGGGATAATATTTCTGCCCTAAAATGTAACTAACGATCATCATCAGTAAATAACAGGCGAAAGTAGCAAGTGCTGCTCCCAGGTAGTGTAATTGCGGTATCAGGATAATATTGAGAACTACCGTGATTACTGCGCCAGCAATGGTAATGATGGCACCATACATATTTTTATTGGTGAGCTTATACCAGATACTCAGGTTATAATAAATGCCAAGGAAAATATTTCCCATTGCCAGGATGGGTACTATATAGATCCCTTCGCCCCATGCATCGGATTTCAATGTGATTACCCATTCCAGAACATCGCGGTACAGACCAATGAGCAGGAACATGAAACAACATGTAATTACAAAAAACTTCATGACCCTTGCATAGGTTGCAGGGGCATTATTTTCCCTTGACCGGTTAAAGAAGAATGGTTCTGCTGCCATGCGGAATGCCTGTATCATCACTGTAACCAGAACAGCCAGCCGGTAAAGATTTCCGAATATGCCCAATTCCTTATCTGCCTGTTCAGGTGAAACATCAACAACATGACGGTAAACCAGCCGGCTAAGCATGTCGTTTATCATGCCCCCCAATCCAACAATGATCAGCGGATAACTGTAATGCATAACCTTTTTCCAGATGGCAGTATTGAATTTGAAACGGACATCCCTGAATTCTTTCCAGAGCAATAAAAAAGTAAATATGCTTCCGCACAGGTTTCCCAGTAAATAATAACTGATGGGGTCTCCGGCATCATAAATCACGCCTGCCAGGCTATCCGGATTTTTCTCAGCATAATTGGGAATAATGCCGAGGAAAAGTATAACTACAAGAATATTGATTACAATCCCTGATACTCTGACAAATGCATATTTGCGGGGCCGGTCTTCCTGCCGCAATCTTGCAAATGGCAATGTGGCTAAAGTGTCAAAGAAAATGATCCAGAGCATCCAGGAAACATACTGAGGGTGTTTTTCCAGCCCTGCAGCATCTGCTATATTGCTACGGAATATCCAGAGACAAAAAGTAAAAAGTAATGTGGTAAAAAGGAGAGAGACAGACAAAGTATTGTATAATCTCACCCGGTCTTCTTCCTGTGAAAAACGGAAATAAGCAGTTTCCATTCCATAGGTAAAAATTACATTCAGGAAAGGAATGATGGCATAAACCTGTGTAAGATCAGCGGTGGTAGCCGGCTGGCTGAAAATAAAAGGTAAGGAAAGATTCATCAGGTAGCCCAGAAATCGACTTGCAATGGTTGGAACACCATACCATATGGTCTGACCTGCCAGTTTCTTTATACTCATTTCTTATTTACACGAATTAAGGAATTGGAATACACATTCTATTCTAAGTAATTACTTAAAATCTGATTACATAATTATTTCCGAAAGTACGAAGAGTGAAACCAATTTGGAATACATGAATTATTCTATGTTTTATTATTTCTGGGAATGCGCTGAATTAATGAAGGAATGATAAACAGATTTAGCTTGCCCGCATTTGATGTTTGAGATGAATTCCAACTTACAGTTACCATCATCTTCGGACAAAATCCTTTAACCTATTCCCTGTGTTCAGGATTATTCAAAAAGCTGGAATCCGATAATGTTCTCAGAAAATGAACGAGATCGTTCTCATCCTGATCTGTAAGCTGGATGCCATTCACCAATAGTGGATCCAGTGTATTGCTTTGATGAATGCCTGTACGGTAGTGTTGTATCATATGCCGGGGCAGACTAAAGCGTCCATCGTGTGAATAATAAGAAGTAAACTCAAGGTTACGTAAACTTGGTACCCTGAATTTCAGCGAGTCGGAGGATTTACCTGTCACCCTCATCAATCCCCAATCGTTCAGGTTCATATCTTTTTCAAGTCCTATGTTCCTGAAACTAAAATCAGTAAATAAAGGCCCGGTATGACAGCTGCTGCAATTGTTCTGGAATAACAGGTAACCGTTTTGTTCCTGAGGATCAAAATTTTCAAGCCCCTGCATTACCCTGTCATATTTTGAACCGGCAGAAACCATATTGATCAGGAACTGACTTAATGCTTTGTACATGCGGTCTTCATTTATTTCGCTGTCGCCAAATGCATTTCTAAACATGTTCCTGTAAACCTGATCGGCTTTGAGTTTATTCATCACATTGGAAATGCTTTCCGCCATTTCTGTTGGGTCGGTAATGTGTTTTTTGTAAATACTTTCCAGGCTTACTCCACTACCATCCTGATTCAGTACAGGGTACCAGGCAAGATTGAAAAGGCCGGGTGCATTCCTCAAAGTATGCGAATTGTTATAACCGTGGCTCCGGTCATGATCCAGTGTGGTAAATGCTGCAGCAGGTTCATGACAGGAAGAACATGGAAAATTTCCATCTATGGACAAACGGCCATCATAGAATAATTTTCTGCCCAGTAAAATGCCTTCGTTTGTCAATGGGTTATTCCGGAAAGAATAGGTGGGTGCCGGAAATCCGGGCGGAACCTGGAAATTGATGCGGTTTGGAATTACAGGGGGATCGTTTTTGCGGCAGCTTTCGAGCATGAAGGACCCGCCGAGAATAAAAATTAAAATGAATAGTATAACAAGGTGTCGTATCAAATGAATAGTGAATGAACATCTAATCTATAAAATTACTCAGGAAATTACCTGTTAAAAATTACCCGGTCTTATTTTTTTTCTCACTTCTTTTTTTTGTGATGATCTTTTTTTCGAGTCCAGTCTTTTTTCCTTTGTCATCTTTGAAGGTTTGGTAGCGATCCTTGCTTTCTTTTTTTTAAGCGCGGCGCTTACCAGATCATTTATTTTTTCAATGGCTTCTTCTTTATTGGCCAGCTGGGTGCGGTGTGTTTGTGATTTTACCACCAGTTCTCCTTCAGCATTGATACGGTTGATAAGTTTTTCAAGCAGTCTTATTTTCTGTTCATTACTCAATAAGCGGGAAGCCTCAATGTTGAACCGGGCAATCACTGCTGTTTCTACTTTGTTTACATTTTGTCCTCCCTTTCCTCCGCTTCTGGTTGTTTGAAGCTTTATTTCTGAACTGATATCCGGCATAGCTGGGAATGGCGATTTACGCGTTAAGAATACAAAGTTAATCCTTACATCTTACTAATGTTAGTTGTATGCAGCGGTACAGGATCATCATAATTATGAATTGTATTTTAGGAATTTCGGATCCGGAGTTATTCATTCCGCCTGTGTAATCAGTAGCCGGATGGATATATTTGCCAGGGAAATCCTGATTCATATTCTTCATTCGTAATTCTTAATTCTCTATGCGTGTTGTAATTCAAAGAGTGTCGTTTGCCCATGTAAAGATTGATGAAAAGATGCAGGGTTCTATTGACAAAGGATTGCTTGTATTACTGGGTATTGAAGAAGCGGATGGAGAGGAGGATGTTAAGTGGTTAGGTAATAAGATCGTTAACCTCAGGGTATTTGATGATGAAGAGGGGGTGATGAACAGGTCTGTAACCGAAATCAGGGGTGGAATATTATTGATTAGCCAGTTCACGCTCCTTGCATCCACAAAAAAAGGAAACCGTCCGGGTTATAGCCGTGCCGCCAAACCGGAAATGGCCAGAAGTTTATACGAAAGGATGATCATTCAGCTGGAATCAGATCTTGAAAGGAAGATACAAACCGGTGTATTTGGTGGAGATATGAAGGTTGAATTATTAAATGACGGGCCGGTAACAATTATTATTGATTCGAAGAACAGGGAGTGAAGGGCATCAATGGTGTAACGTGATCTGCGGTTTTATTAAAAGACAGTAAGCTTTAATGTTTCTCCTGTTTACGATTAAGCCTTCACGATGCCTATTGCCGTAAATTTGCTTCCTTGACAACAAAAACTGACATACAATCCAGAAATGATATTGAAACTTTTTTATGGGCCTTTTACAAAAAAGCCTTTGACGATGATCTTATCGGCCGGTTTTTTACAGAGGTAGTACCCCTTGACCTTCCTTCCCATGTTCCCATTATTGCAGATTTCTGGGATTCGGTTGTATTTAATGCGCGGGGTTACAGAAAAAACGTGATGGAGGTGCACCAGCATATTCACCTTCTTTCAAACATCAAAAAAGAACACCTTGACCGTTGGGTAAAGATCTTTACTGAAACTACGGATGAATTTTTTGAAGGAGAGAAAGCTACACTTATGAAACATCGTGCCCGGTCCATAGCTACACTTATGGATATTAAGCTGAATCATGGAGGAATGGGAGGGAGATAGGGAGAGGTGGAGTCGGGAGTCGGGAGTCAGAAGTTCAAAGTTCAAAGTTCAAAGTTCAAAGTCAGGTCGTTTATACTAATAAGAGTCAAATTTTTAAAATGGGATTTATAAGAATTACAAGTCAGGAGTTATTAGATGCTGATTTCTATAAGCGACCCTATTTTGAACTTTGAACTTAATTTGAACTATTATCTTATGACAATAAAAGAATCCCAGCAACTCGTTGACCAGTGGATAAAAGCAAAGGGCGTTCGTTATTTTAGCGAGCTCACTAATATGGCCATACTTACTGAGGAGGTTGGTGAAGTGGCCCGTTTAATGAGCAGGCTTTACGGTGACCAGTCCTTCAAAGACAAAGAGAAGGACAAGGAACTGGCAGATGAGCTGGCAGATGTATTATGGGTATTGATCTGTATCGCCAACCAAACCGGCGTGAACCTTACCGAAGCTTTGCAAAAGAACTTTGAAAAAAAGGATCTGAGAGACAGTGAAAGACATTTAGGGAATGAAAAACTGTTTTAGCTGAAGTTTTTATTTGAGCCATGCCTGTATAAGCGGAATTGAATTTTAATGTTGGCTTTGAGATCGTACCCGAATTTTGAATATAACGATCAGCTATATGGCCTTTCTTTTGTAACAACAAAGGAAAAGTATAGATGAGAAGTTTTTCATTCAGACTTTTGTGGAAATCATTAAAGGATTCGGCTAAAGGTTTTTCTGATGATAAAGTAATCAAGCTCAGTGCCTCCCTTGCCTATTTTACCGTATTCTCCCTGGGTCCATTACTGATTGTGATCATTTTTCTTTTGGGTTTTTTTCTGGGACAGGAAGCTGCGCAAAATCAAATCTATTCCCAGCTGCAGAATTTTATCGGCAACGATGCCGCCTTGCAGATTCAGGAGATCATAAAAAATGCTTCGCTATCAGGTAAGGGTGGTGTAGCCCTGGTAATTGGTATCATAACATTACTTATTGGTGCAACAACTGTATTCGGAGAAATACAGGATTCCATAAACAGTATCTGGGGCCTTAAACCAAGACCTAAAACCGGGATCATAAAACTTTTGCTTACAAGGTTGTTATCCTTTGGAATGATAGCCTCACTTGGATTTTTGTTACTAGTTTCATTAGGCGCTACTGCCGTAGTTGAGGCTATGGGCGAAAGATTGAAAGACCGTTTTCCGGATGTTACAGTAGTAGTTTTTTATATCATCAATCTTATACTTAACCTTACAGTTACAACATTGCTTTTTGCAGTTATATTTAAAGTGCTTCCCGATGCAAAGATCAAATGGAAAGATATCTGGCCCGGAGCCATTGCCACTTCACTGCTCTTTCTGATCGGTAAGTTTGCCATTTCCTTTTACATCAGTAAGAGCGAAGTGGGAAGTACTTATGGAGCAGCAGGATCGCTGGTGATACTATTGTTATGGGTGTTTTATTCTGCTATCATTCTTTATTTCGGCGCAGAATTTACAAGAGCATATGCGTTTAATAAGGGT
This sequence comes from uncultured Chitinophagales bacterium, assembly GCA_946886475.1. The sequence continues at coordinate 26,159 of CAMPIQ010000030.1, forward strand.
TCACGCATCATTCCAAACAGGTATGCCCAGTGGAGTGATTCGGAAGCTATCGCGGGTGCTAAAACGCAAAAGGAAAAAAAGACATCTTCACAGCCATATAAACAACATCCTTTTGGCGAACCTGTTCCTTCACCTGATTATTCGCCTTCTTCTTTTGTTCATCCGGTAAAACCCGGCCAGCAAAAAAATATGGGAATGGGTACATTGATAATCGGGTTGCTGATCTATTTATTCAGGTCACCCGGCAAACAGGGTTAAATCATGAGCCTTCATTTCTGCTGGCTATCTTTAATAATCAATTCAGGATGTAATGAAGAAAAAGCTCACGCTGAAGGGCATATGGCAAATGCTTTTGCATGCTTTTAAAGGATTCAATGATAATAAGGTTTTGAAATTAAGTGGTGCGCTCGCTTATTTTACAGTGTTCTCCATGGGGCCCATGTTCATTGTAATGATATTTTTTGCAGATGTATTCTATGGAAGGGAAGCTATTGAAGGGACTATTTATGACCAGATGCACGGACTTGTTGGTCCTGCAGCGGCATCCCAGATCCAGGAGATCATCAGGAATGCCACACTTAGCGGAAAAACTTCAATTACAGCCATAATCGGTTTTACTACTTTATTAATTGGAGCAACAACAGTTTTCTCAGAGATACAGGATTCGATCAACATGATCTGGAACCTGAAGCCAAAACCAAAAAAAGGATGGCTCAAGATCCTGATGAACCGTTTGATCTCCTTTTCCGTTGTGGTAGGACTTGGCTTTGTGTTATTGGTTTCATTGATCCTGAATGGATTGATAGAAGGACTTATGGACAGGTTGCAGATCCGTTTTCCCGATCTTACCGTAATACTGATCTATATTTTTAACCTCGTGATTACTTTTGTGATCATTACACTTTTGTTTTCCATCATTTATAAGGTTTTGCCCGATGCAAAGATCAAATGGAAGGATGTGATCATTGGATCCATGTCTTCAGCCGTACTTTTTATGCTTGGTAAATTTGCCATCACATTTTACATCGGTAGTTCGGATATTGGAAGTACATATGGTACTGCCGGTTCATTTGTTGTTTTACTGCTTTGGGTTTATTACTCCTCTGTGATTCTGTATTTCGGTGCTGAATTCACAAAAGCGTGGGCTGCTATGTATGGATCCCGCATTTATCCAAGCCAGTATGCTGTGTGGATAAAACATGTGGAAGTGGAAGAAGATCACCGCACACTCAAGCAATTAGAGAAAGAGAAAGAAGATGATAATAAGAACACGGGTGAGAACATTAAAGTGACGTA
>CAMPIQ010000031.1 GCA_946886475.1 uncultured Chitinophagales bacterium
TACGGGCATAGTTCAATGGCAGAATAGCGGTCTCCAAAACCGTTGATGGGAGTTCGAATCTCTCTGCCCGTGCAAAGAAGTTTACAGTTCAGGTTTTAAGTTCAAAATTTCGGTGAATCTAAACTCCTTAAACTGTAAGCCTTAAACCAATTATATGAACAAAGTATCAAATTATTTCCGCGACTCTTATAAAGAACTCCTGGAAAAAGTAACCTGGCCTACTTCAACCCAGTTACAGCAATCTACAATGGTAGTGCTGGGCGCAACCCTTATTATAACTGCGGTTATCTGGTTAATGGATTTTGTAGCCTCAGGGGGATTGAACTTCATTTATAAATTCTTCTAAAAAATGGAAGCAACAACACCAAATACAGAACAACCGCAACAGCAGGAAACCAAGTGGTATGTGCTGCGTGTTGTTAGCGGAAAAGAACGTAAGGTTAAAGAATATCTGGACAAAGAAGTTTCCCGGGGTGGCTGGGGTGAAATAGTAAAACAGGTATTTCTTCCGGTAGAAAAAGTTTACAAGGTACAGAACGGCAAGAAGGTGATGCGGGAGCGTAACTATTATCCGGGCTATGTAATGATAGAAGTAGCGGATGGAAAAATGGGTGACGATCTCAGAGACACGATCAAGAACACCACCAACGTCATTCATTTTCTCGGAAAGGAAAACCCGATCGCACTGCGTAAGTCCGAGGTAAATAAAATGCTCGGAAAAATGGACGAAATGGCGGAAGCAGGTGGAGTGAGCATGAGTGAACCTTTCATTGTTGGCGAAACCATCAAGATCATTGAAGGGCCATTTAATGATTTCAATGGTGTGATTGAAGAAGTAAATGATGAAAAGAAAAAACTGAAAGTGACAGTAAAGATCTTCGGCCGTTCTACACCGGTAGAGCTGAATTATATGCAGGTAGAGAAGATCTCCTGATCCTTTATCATATTTTAAGAAGCCATTCCTGAAGGGGTGGCTTTTTTTTTGTAAGGAATTCAACAAGTACTTAACAAAAAAACATTACCGGCCAGGCAGCTAATTGGTTCGAAAACCTTAGCTTTGCGACCCCAATTAGTTCTTTCTTTGTCCATCATAGCGAAAATTAAGATGGACGGTCGCAGATGCGAATCCCGGTTTTCAACTCATTTGCCTTATGGCAGAAGGGTTGCAGCTGGTAAGAGATGAATTTGGGAGATCAAGTAGTCGCTGAGATGAAAGATCGCTTGAACCAATAAATCGAAGAAAATGGCAAAAGAAATCACTGGCTATGTAAAGCTTCAGTGCAAGGGTGGCCAGGCCAACCCCGCACCTCCAATTGGTCCGGCATTGGGTTCCAAGGGTATCAATATCATGGAATTCTGTAAGCAGTTCAATGCAAGGACACAAGACAAAATGGGAAAAGTTCTCCCGGTATTAATCACTGTTTATTCTGATAAGTCGTTCGACTTTATCATCAAAACTCCACCAGCAGCTGTTCAGCTGAAGGATGCCGCTAAAGTTCAAAGTGGTTCAAAAGAGCCTAACCGCCAGAAAGTGGGCAAGGTTTCCTGGGCGCAGGTAGAAGAGATCGCCAAAGATAAAATGGCCGACCTTAACGCCTTTACACTGGAAAGTGCTGCTTCAATGGTAGCCGGTACAGCTCGCAGCATGGGACTTACAGTAGAAGGAGGCCCGGCAAAATAATTTTCTGTCCCGCAACAGCGGGTGAACTACAAAAAAAATTAAAAGACAATGGCATTCATTCCTAAAAAAAGAAAAGCAGTTAACGCTAAGGTTGATTCAACCAAAGTTTACTCTTTGAAAGATGCATCCGCATTGGTAAAAGAAGTGAATACAACCAAATTTGATGCGTCTGTTGATCTGCATATACGGTTAGGCGTAGATCCTAAAAAAGCTGACCAGGCTATCCGTGGTACAGTAACCCTGCCTCACGGTACTGGTAAAACAAAAAAAGTATTGGTGCTTTGCGGCCCTGAACAGGAAGCTGCAGCAAAAGGTGCCGGTGCCGACTTTGTTGGATTAGATGAATTTGTACAAAAGATTGAAGGTGGCTGGACAGATGTTGATGTTATTGTTGCCACTCCTGCGGTAATGCCTAAAATAGGTCGTCTGGGTAAGATACTGGGTCCAAGAAACCTGATGCCAAACCCTAAAACAGGAACCGTTACCAACGATGTTGCATCAGCTGTAAACGAAGTAAAAGGTGGTAAGATCGCATTCAAGGTTGACAAAGCCGGGATCATCCATGCTTCTATCGGACGTGTTTCTTTCGCCCCCGATAAAATTGCCGCTAACAGCCAGGAGCTGATCAACGCTATCATCAAGGCAAAGCCTTCAACAGCAAAAGGTACATACCTGAGGGGTTTGACCATGGCTTCTTCAATGAGCCCTGGTATTGCCATAGACACGAAAGGTTTTGTTCACTAATACAAAAAATGTAAAATGACTAAAGAACAAAAAAATGAGATCATAGAAGTGCTGAAGGAGAAATTCTCTCAGTATAATAATTTCTATGTTACCAATACAGAATCACTTACCGTGGAGCAGGTTACCAAATTGCGCCGCGCATGTTTCAACAAAAATGTTGAAATGAAAGTAGCCAAGAATACCCTGATCAAAAAAGCACTTGAATCATTGGGAAATGAAAGCTATAACGGTATGTTCGAATCATTGAACAATGTTACCGCTTTAATGTTTTCTGAAAATCCAAAAGAGCCGGCACTGATCCTTTCATCTTTCCGTACAGAAAGCAAGGGAGAGAAGCCTGAACTGAAAGCTGCTTTTATCAATGGTGATATATACAGTGGCGATAAGAATCTGAAAACACTTACACAGATCAAGACGAAGAATGAATTGATCGGTGAAGTAATCGGATTGTTGCAATCTCCTGCTAAGCGTGTACTGGCTGCATTGTTGCACCATCACGAAAAGCAGAATGAAGGTGCGGTTGCGGAAGCACCGGCTGAATAAGCTACAAACTATGAGCTTCGAGCTGCGAGGATGAAACCTACTGATCGAAACATTAGCTCTTAAATAAAGTTGTGATAAAAGTTTTGAGCGTCGTTGCCTCGTAGCCCGCAGCTCAAAACTCGCAGCTCAGACACCCAGGCCTGTGGGTCAATAAAGGCAAATTTTTTTAATAACCATCCTCCGGATTCTCGCCTGAAGGAGAGGAAATGAAGGGGGAAAAAATTGAATCAAATGGCAGACGTAAAAAATCTCGCAGAACAATTAGTAGGTCTTACTGTAAAAGAAGTACAGGATCTGGCCGATTTCCTAAAATCAGAGTATGGTATTGAACCAGCAGCTGCTGCAGTTATTGCAGGTCCTGCCGCTGGTCCGGCTGCCGCTGCTGAAGAAAAAACAACTTTCAATGTTATCCTGAAAGCTGCTGGTGCTTCAAAATTAAACGTTGTTAAGATCGTAAAAGATCTTACCGGTTTAGGTTTGAAAGAAGCAAAAGACCTGGTTGATGGTGCTCCAAAGCCAATCAAAGAAGGTGTTGACAAAGCAACTGCAGATGAACTGGCCGCTAAGCTGAAAGAAGCTGGTGCCGACGTTGAGATTGCATAAGCATTCCAGATCCTGAAAGGATCGAAATAGCTGATTGTTTTGATACAATAAATTGAATCCCGCTTAGGCGGGATTTTTTTTAAGCCCAATTGTTAACTGGGTTTTTATCTTTTGGATAGACTGCAACTGTCCTTACTTATGTTATGCTCCAAAAGGATCTGCTGCCCGGATCTCCACTGTTTATAAAATCAGATAATTCCTGATTCTTTGAAATGTAAGTTCATCCATCAGCACAATATTTTTCAGGTCATCCATGTTTTTAAATGGTCCGTGCTGGTTCCTGTATTCTATAATGGCATTCACCAGATTCCATTTGAAATAAGGATGCTTTTTCAATTCTTCTTTTGTTACCAGGTTGATATTGATCTTCTTTACTTCTCCTCCTTCAATTAAAAAAGTCCTTATTTTTTGGTAAGTGGAATCTGCAAGTCCATAGGTTTCCCTGATCTGTTCAACAGCATAAAATCCACCAAGCTTTTCCCTGAAACTGATGATGCGTGAAGCCAGTTTACTGCCAATTCCGGGCAGCGCAATAAAAGCACTGGTGTCCGCTTCATTGATGTGTACTTTGTGAATAGTTCTTCTTGTTTCCGGGAAATCGGTTTTTTCATAAATATTTTTCCCGGATGTTTCTTCAGGAGCGCTGATGGAAATATGATCCTTTACTCTTTCATAAAACCCCTTTGGAAGTCCCCATATTTTCTGAAGATCGGCGGGTTTATAAAACCTGCCGCCTTTTTGCCTGTATCGCTCAATGGTCTGGCTTGTTTTTTCATTTAATCCGAGCTTTTGCCAGCCTTTTACCGTCAGCGTATTGGGATCAAATTCAAAAATCCGGGCGGGCCATTGTTCCTTGGGTGGAGAAAAGGGAGAAAAATCATCCTGTTGTTCACTGCCTGCCACCTGCTGTTTATGTTGAAGCGTATCAATGGCCGCTAAAAGAAAGTTATCCGGTCTTAAAATATCTTCTTGACCCTGGTCAATAAAATGAGGGGTGAGATAGAGCGCTATTATAATCATCACCATACTGAAAATGGCTATACGGTCGCGCCTGCTAAAACTGAGGAAATCCGACAGGGTTTTTTTTCTAAGCATGGGAAAAAGTTACAATGTATTAAAGCATTGCCAAAAGTGATATGGCCTAATCTTTGTGTGCAAAAAAACCTTGCTGGTGTAGCTTAAATCCTTACTTTTGCAGTCCTTTAGTTTTGGCCAAAAACATTTTGACGTCGCAATTCATCTTTAAATAGTTCTGTTACACCAGCTTTTATCTCCACCGGAATAGAGGCCTGTAACTGATTTGCCGTCATAAATAAAAAACCGGTTTTTAATCATATGCCTACAACATTGAATCACAGGGTTAACTTCGGCAAAATTGGAAACATTGCTGAAACACCCGATCTTCTGGCTGTTCAGATCCAATCTTTTAAAGAGTTCTTCCAGCTGGAAACGACACCTGACAAACGAAACGTTGAAGGTCTTTTCCGAGTGTTCAAGGAAAATTTTCCTATCACTGACACCCGCAACATTTTCGTTCTTGAGTTCCTCGATTATTTTATTGATCCGCCACGTTACACCATTGAAGAGTGTATGGAGCGCGGACTTACTTACGCGGTGCCTTTGAAAGCAAAGCTCCGTTTAAGTTGTAATGATGAAGAGCACATCGACTTCCAGACAATTGTTCAGGATGTTTTCCTGGGAAACATTCCTTACATGACGCCACGTGGTACCTTCGTGATCAACGGAGCGGAGCGTGTGGTGGTTTCACAGTTGCACCGTTCCCCTGGTGTATTCTTTGGCCAGTCCATTCACCCCAACGGTACCAAGATCTACTCTGCAAGGGTGATCCCGTTCAAAGGCGCCTGGATGGAATTTGCTACGGATATCAACAACGTGATGTATGCTTACATTGACCGGAAGAAAAAATTCCCTGTAACAACTTTATTGCGTTCTATCGGTTACGAAACGGATAAGGACATTCTTGAGTTGTTTGGTATGGCTGATGAAGTGAAGGGTGATAAAAAATCCCTGAGCAAATTTGTTGGCCGCCGTCTTGCTGCCCGTGTTCTGCGCAGCTGGGTGGAAGATTTCGTTGATGAGGATACCGGTGAAGTGGTTTCAATTGAAAGAAATGAAATTGTACTTGAGCGTGATTCCGTTCTTGACGAAGAGGCCATCGATACCATTTCAGAAATGGATATCAAATCTGTTTTTGTTCAGAAAGAAGACGTTGGTGGTGACTACGCTATCATTTATAACACTTTAAATAAAGATACTTCTAACTCCGAGCTGGAAGCCGTACAGGTGATCTATCGCCAGTTGCGCGGTGCCGATGCTCCGGATAATGAAACTGCAAGAGGTATCATTGATAAATTATTCTTCTCCGACAAACGTTATGACCTTGGTGAAGTAGGACGTTACAAGATCAACCGCAAGTTGAACCTGCAGGCTCCGCTTGAGCAGAAAACGCTGACAAAAGAAGATATCATTGAGATCATTAAATACCTGGTTCGTCTTACAAACGGTAAAGCGGAGATCGATGATATTGATCACCTTTCCAACCGTCGTGTAAGAACCGTAGGTGAACAATTATATGCACAATTCGGTGTTGGTCTTGCACGTATGGCAAGAACCATCCGCGAAAGGATGAACGTTCGTGATAACGAGGTATTTACCCCGGTTGATCTGATCAATGCAAGAACACTTTCTTCTGTGATCAATTCATTCTTTGGTACCTCACAGTTATCCCAGTTCCTCGACCAGACCAATCCGCTCTCCGAGATCACGCACAAGCGCCGTATCTCCGCACTCGGACCAGGCGGTTTGAGTCGTGAAAGAGCAGGCTTCGAGGTTCGTGACGTACACTATAGCCACTATGGCCGTTTGTGTACCATAGAAACACCTGAAGGTCCGAACATTGGTTTGATCTCAACGCTTTGCGTTCACGCAAAGATCAATGAGATGGGCTTTATTGAAACTCCTTACCGTAAAGTACACAACGGTAAAGTTGAAATGAAGCAACTTACTTTCTTAAGCGCTGAAGAAGAAGATTCAGCCAAGATTGCACAGGCCAATACACCTCTTGATGATAAAGGTAATTTCGCTGAAGACAAGATCGTTAGCCGCGAAACAGGCGACTTCCCCATCCTGAATAAGGAAGAAGTAGAATTCATGGACGTGGCGCCAAACCAGATCGTTGGTCTGAGTGCTTCACTGATCCCATTCCTTGAACATGATGATGCCAACCGCGCACTGATGGGATCAAACATGCAACGCCAGGCAGTTCCATTGTTACGTCCGGATGTGCCTATTGTTGGTACCGGACTGGAAGGCAAGGCTGCACGTGACGCAAGGATCCAGATCCACTCTGAAGGAAATGGTGTTGTTGAATTTGTGGATGCCAATGAAATTCATGTACGTTACAACCGTAACGAAGATCAAAGGCTTGTTTCTTTTGAAGATGACCTGATCGTTTATAAACTCACAAAGTTTATCAAGACCAACCAGGAAACATCAATCAATCTTAAACCTGCTGTGAAGAAAGGACAACAGGTGAAAGAAGGCGATTTCCTGACCGAAGGTTATGCAACAAAAGATGGTGAGCTGGCTCTTGGTAAAAACCTGAAAGTGGCCTTCATGCCATGGAAGGGTTACAACTTCGAGGATGCCATTGTGATCAGCGAAAGAGTGGTTAAGGAAGACATGTTTACTTCTGTTCACATTTCCGAATATGAACTGGAAGTGAGAGATACAAAACTGGGTGAAGAAGAACTGACACCTGATATTCCAAACGTATCCGAGGAAGCTACCAAAGACCTCGATGAAAATGGTATCATCCGCATAGGTGCCCAGATCAAGGAAGGGGATATCCTCATTGGTAAGATCACTCCCAAAGGTGAATCTGACCCAACCCCGGAAGAAAAACTTCTTCGTGCCATCTTCGGTGATAAGGCCGGTGATGCAAAAGATGCTTCACTGAAAGCGCCAAACGGTGTTGAAGGTGTGGTGATCTCCAAAAAACTTTTCCAGAGAGCCAAGAAAGATAAGAATGCAAAAGTTCGTGAGAAAGCAGCTCTTGAAAAACTGGAAAAAGTTCACGAGAAGAACGTTACAGATCTCATGGAAGTATTGCTTGATAAATTACAAACACTGCTGAAAGAAAAAGCTTCTGCCGGTGTAAGCAACAACTTTGGTGAGGTACTGATTGGTAAAGGTGCCAAATTCACTCAAAAGAATTTATCAGGTATCGATTACATGAACGTGAACCCGCTGGGTTGGACAGGTGATGCCAGGATCGATGATCAGATCAATATCCTGCTTCACAATTACAGTATCAAGTACAACGAAGAATTAGGAAGATATAAGAGAGAGAAATTCAATATATCCATAGGCGATGAATTACCTGCCGGTGTATTAAAGCTTGCAAAAGTTTACATCGCTGTAAAGCGTAAACTGAAAGTAGGTGATAAGATGGCCGGACGCCATGGTAATAAAGGAATTGTTGCCAAGATCGTTCGCGCAGAAGACATGCCTTTCCTTGAGGACGGAACACCGGTGGATATTGTATTGAATCCGCTTGGTGTACCAAGCCGTATGAACCTTGGACAGATCTATGAAACTGTACTTGGCTGGGCCGGTGAAAGGATGGGCGTGAAATTCGCAACGCCGATCTTTGATGGTGCATCTGTTGAAGATATAGCCAGGCATATTGAGGAAGCAGACCTTCCAACATTTGGCCACACCTATCTGTTCGATGGTGAAACCGGTGAACGTTTCCACCAGAAAGCAACCGTGGGTGTTATCTATATCATCAAACTGCACCATATGGTGGATGATAAAATGCACGCACGTTCAATCGGGCCATATAGTCTCATTACGCAACAGCCTCTTGGTGGTAAAGCACAATTTGGTGGTCAGCGTTTTGGTGAGATGGAAGTTTGGGCACTTGAAGCATATGGTGCAGCCAACATCCTGCAGGAATTGCTTACCATTAAATCGGATGATATCATAGGACGTGCTAAAACTTACGAGGCTATCGTGAAAGGTGAAAACATTCCACGCGCCGGCATTCCCGAATCATTCAATGTACTGGTGCATGAACTGAGGGGACTGGGACTGGATCTTAAATTCCATGATTAATAAGCTATGAGCTAATGGCCACTGGCCATTGGCTTCTAAATTAAAATTCAAAACAGAAATCAGCTAATATGGCTTTTAATAAAAGAGATAATCGTCCGAGACCATCGTTTTCAAAGATTACGATCGGACTGGCTTCTCCAGACAGCATTTTGGAAAAAAGCTTTGGTGAAGTGTTGAAGCCTGAAACCATCAACTATCGTACTTACAAACCTGAAAGAGATGGTTTGTTCTGCGAAAGGATTTTTGGCCCAGTAAAAGATTACGAATGTGCCTGCGGAAAGTACAAGCGCATACGTTATAAAGGCATCGTGTGCGACCGTTGCGGAGTTGAAGTAACAGAGAAAAAGGTACGCCGCGAAAGAATGGGTCATATCAAACTGGTAGTACCTGTGGTTCACATCTGGTACTTCAAATCTTTGCCTAACAAAATTGGTTACCTGCTTGGTATGAGCTCTAAAAAATTAGAGACCATCGTATACTACGAACGTTTCGTGGTGATCCAGTCAGGTATCCGTGCAGATAAGGGTCAGAACTATGGTGATCTTCTCACTGAAGAAGAATACCTTGACATTCTGGATACACTTCCAAAAGATAACCAGTACCTGCCCGATGAAGATCCAAATAAATTCATCGCCAAGATGGGTGCTGAAGCAGTACATGATTTGTTGGCAAGGATAGACCTTGACCAGCTATCTTTTGACCTGCGTAATGCTGCAGCCACAGAAACCTCACAGCAACGTAAAGCCGATGCATTAAAGCGTCTTTCTGTTGTTGAATCTTTCCGTGATGCACAAACCAGAATTTCAAACCGTCCTGAATGGATGGTGATGCAATACATTCCTGTAATTCCACCTGAATTGCGCCCGCTTGTTCCACTTGATGGTGGCCGTTTTGCCTCTTCAGACCTGAATGACCTTTACCGCCGTGTGATCATCCGTAACAACCGTTTAAAACGTTTGTTAGAGATCAAAGCACCAGAGGTGATCCTGCGTAACGAAAAACGTATGTTGCAGGAAGCGGTTGACAGCTTATTTGACAACTCAAGAAAATCAAACGCTGTTAAAGCTGAAGGCGGACGTGCTCTGAAATCTCTATCCGATGTTCTGAAAGGAAAACAGGGACGTTTCCGTCAGAACCTTCTTGGTAAACGTGTTGACTATTCCGGACGTTCGGTTATTGTTGTAGGTCCTGAACTGAAACTTTACGAGTGCGGATTACCGAAAGACATGGCTGCTGAATTATTCAAGCCATTTATCATTAGAAAATTAATTGAAAGAGGTATCGTAAAAACAGTAAAGTCTGCAAGAAAACTTGTTGACAAGAAAGAAGCTGTTGTTTGGGATATCCTTGAGAATATTCTGAAAGGTCATCCTGTAATGTTAAACCGTGCACCAACGCTGCACCGTTTATCCATCCAGGCCTTCCAGCCTAAACTTGTGGAAGGAAAAGCCATTCAATTGCACCCGCTGGTAACCACGGCCTTCAACGCCGACTTTGACGGTGACCAGATGGCGGTTCACGTTCCTTTAAGCCATGCGGCTATACTGGAAGCGCAATTGCTGATGCTGGCCTCTCACAACATCCTTAACCCCCAGAATGGTACACCTATCACCCTTCCTTCCCAGGACATGGTACTCGGGTTGTATTATATCTCCAAAGGAAGGAAAACTTCTGAAGCACAGCTGGTCAGGGGAGAAGGAAAAGCATTTTATAGTGAAGAAGAGGTGATCATTGCATATAATGAGAAGATAATTGACATGCACGCATGGATAAAAGTGAAAACTTATGTTCGTAGCGATGATGGTATGCTCTCTCTTAAGCTGATCGAAACCACTGTTGGACGTGTATTGTTTAACCAGCACGTTCCAAAAGAAGTTGGATTTGTAAATGCATTGCTTACCAAGAAAAATCTTCGCGAGATCATTGGCGATATCATTACCATTACCAATGTTCCCAAAACAGCGAAATTCCTTGATGATATCAAGACACTTGGTTTCCGTACAGCTTTCCAGGGTGGTTTGTCATTCTCAATCAATGACCTGATCATCCCCGACATCAAACAGGAACTTCTGGACAATGCTAAAGCAGAAGTGGAAGAGGTGTGGGAGAACTATAACATGGGTCTGATCACCAACAATGAGCGTTATAACCAGATCGTGGACATCTGGAGCCGCGTGGATACAAGAATTACAGAAACACTGATCCGTGAATTAAGTAGCGATAAACAGGGTTTCAACTCAGTATTCATGATGCTTGACTCAGGTGCCCGTGGATCCAAACAGCAGATCAAACAGCTGGCTGGTATGAGAGGATTGATGGCCAAGCCAAGAAAATCCGGATCTACAGGCTCTGAGATCATTGAGAACCCCATTCTTTCCAACTTCAAAGGCGGATTGAATGTATTGGATTATTTCATCTCAACACACGGTGCCCGTAAAGGTCTTGCGGATACGGCCCTTAAAACTGCCGATGCCGGTTATCTTACACGCCGTCTGGTTGACGTTGCACAGGATGTAGTAATTACTGAAGAAGATTGCGGAACACTCCGTGGTATAGCCACATCCGCATTAAAAGATAATGAGGACATCATTGAACCATTGTCCGACAGGATAGCAGGACGTACTTCCCTGCATGATGTGTACGATCCTATCAGCGAACAACTTCTTGTTGGCGCAGGTGATGCCATCACAAATGAAATTTCTGAAAAGATCGAAGAGGCAGGAATAGAAATTGTTGAAATACGTTCGGTGCTTACCTGCGAAAGCAAGCGTGGTACCTGCGTAAAATGTTATGGTAAGAACCTGGCCACAGGTTACCTGGCACAACGTGGTGATGCAGTTGGTATCATTGCCGCCCAGTCCATTGGTGAACCAGGTACACAGTTAACACTCCGTACCTTCCACGTGGGTGGTGTTGCGGGATCTGCAGCCGTTGAGTCTACATTAATCGCAAAGTTTGACGGTACCGTGCAGTTTGATGGTCTTCGCAGTGTAACTACAGAAAACAATGAAGGAAATAAAGTTCAGGTAGTAATTGGACGTACCGGTGAGGTGCGTATCATGGATACCAAGAACGACCGTTTGTTAATAACAAACAACATTCCTTATGGAGCCACATTGCAGGTGAAAGACGGACAGAAGGTAGCCAAAGGAGATGTGATCTGCACATGGGATCCGTTTAACAACGTTATCATTGCCGAGATCAATGGTGCTGTGAAGTTTGAAAATGTGATTGAGGGTATTACTTACCGCGAAGAATCTGATGAGCAAACAGGTCACCGTGAAAAGGTTGTTATTGAAACCAAAGACAAAACAAAGATCCCGTCAGTACTCGTAGAAGGAAAAGATAAAAAATCTTATAACCTTCCTACCGGTTCTCACATCATACCTGAAGATGGTGAAGAGGTGAAAGCTGGTACCGTTATCGTCAAAATACCAAGGGTGCTTGGAAAGTTGAGAGATATCACGGGTGGTCTTCCACGTGTAACGGAATTGTTTGAAGCACGTAATCCTTCTAATCCTGCCATCGTATCTGAAATTGATGGTGTGGTAACGATGGGCGCCGTAAAACGTGGTAACCGCGAGATCATCATTGAAGCAAAAGATGGTGTTACTAAAAAATACCTGGTTCCTTTAACAAGACAGATTCTTGCACAGGATGGCGACTTTGTAAAAGCGGGTTCTCCATTATCTGATGGCCAGATCTCTCCTCAGGATATCCTGGCTATTCAGGGACCATTTGCCGTTCAGCAGTATGTGGTGAATGAGATCCAGGAAGTGTATCGCCTGCAGGGTGTGAAGATCAATGATAAGCACATTGAGGTGATTGTAAGACAAATGATGCGTAAGGTATCAATTGTTGATCCGGGAGATACCAAGTTCCTCGAAGAAGATCTGACTGATAAGTTTGAGTTCCTTGAAGAAAATGACTACATCTACGACAAGAAGGTAGTTACAGAAGCCGGCGAATCAACTAAAATGCGTCCTGGCCAGATCGTTAGTCTGCGTGAGTTGCGTGAAGAGAATTCAATTCTTCGACGTAACGATAAGAAACTGGCAGAATTCCGCGATGCCCAACCTGCTACTTCAGCACCAACCCTGCTGGGTATCACCAAAGCATCACTGGGTGTTCAAAGCTGGATATCCGCAGCCTCGTTCCAGGAAACAACCAAAGTATTGTCTTCTGCAGCCATACAGGGTAAAACAGATGATATGCTTGGCCTGAAAGAAAATGTGATCACTGGTCATCTGATACCTGCAGGAACCGGCTTACGCGAGTTCGAGAACATGATCGTGGGTAGTAAGGAAGAATATGAATTGCTGCAGACCGCAAGGGAAGCAATGACCTTTGATGAAGAAGAGTAAGATCAGGATATAATTTATATACAATCCCGGCATACGTGCCGGGATTTTTTTTATCCAGCTTAAGCATTCATTCATAGATTAAAATATATTTTATACTGTGAACAAATGGCCGGCATCTGGCAGCTATTGGCCAGCGGCTTCTCACGCTTAGTTAACCATTTCACAAATCACATTATTTTCTCACCGTTAGCAACTTATCAAATGTTATTTTGCAAAAAAATCAGGCATGAAAAACGCAGCGCTAATTCTCAATGCTGTTCTCTTAGTTGCAGTAGCAGTTTTATTTTATTTACACTTTTCTGCTAACAGGAAATCAGATCCTGTGGTTAAGGGTTCTGTTAAAAGGGATACTTCAGTATCCGGATTCAGGATCGCTTATTTTGAACTTGATTCCATTACAAATTCTTTTGCGATGGTGAAAGATGTAAAAAATGAATTGAGCCGGGAAGAAGATAAAATGAACAGTGAGATGAATCGCCTGCAAAAAATGTACAACGATAAATTAAGTTTTTATCAGAACCAGGGAGAGATGTCGCAGGTGCAATCTGAAGCAGCCAGCAGGGAGATGATGTCATTGCAGGAAAGGATCCGTAATGAAAAACAAAACCTTGATCAGAAATTTCAGGATACCTATATGCGTAAGATGCAGGAAGTAAAAACCAAGATCGAGGATTTCTTAAAAGAATATAATAAAACCAGAGGCTATACTTATATTTTTGCTTACGAACCCGGATTCATTTATTTCAGGGATACAACTTATAATGTAACAGCAGACCTTCTTAAAGGGTTGAACGAACAATATTCAAAAAAGAAATAAGGAAATTTAAACCGAAAAATCCCGTCATCTAAAATGACGGGATTTTTTTTGCAAGCTCCTTTATCCTTAAACCGACAATGCGGGTTATATTTATAAGGACCAGGGGTTTATTTTTGCAGGATAAAGGTTAAAGCAGGTTATGGAAAACTTTGAACAGCTTTTTAAAAAATTTTCCTCCATAAAGGCGGGCGTTATTGGTGATGTAATGCTGGATAGTTATATATGGGGTGAAGTGGAGCGTATTTCACCTGAAGCGCCCGTGCCTGTGGTTACGCTCAAAAAGAAAGATCATAGGATAGGTGGAGCCGGGAATGTTGCACTTAACCTGCAATCACTTGGAGCAAAACCTTATGTCATATCCGTAACAGGTGATGATGCTGAAGCGGATATGCTCAACGCTTTATTATCTGCTAAGGAAATAGACCACAGTTATTGTGTAAGAAGCAGGCAAAGGATCACCACAAATAAAACAAGGGTCATCTGCCGTAACCAGCAAATGATGCGCCTGGACGGGGAGATCACCAATGACCTGGAAAATGATGACCAGCAAATGCTGATAGAGCGTTTTCAGAAATTTCTTGAAGATGAAAAGCCTGATATTGTTATCCTCGAGGATTATAATAAAGGCATACTCACAGAAACCGTTATCAGGGTTGTGGTTTCAATGTGCAAAACCGCCGGCGTGCTTACAGCAGTGGACCCGAAAAGAAAAAACTTCTTTGAATTTAAGCATGTTGATATTTTCAAACCCAACCTTAAAGAAGTTAAGGAAGCGCTGAACTTTG
This sequence comes from uncultured Chitinophagales bacterium, assembly GCA_946886475.1. The sequence goes on from CAMPIQ010000031.1 coordinate 14,677, forward strand.
TTTTCCAGGATCCAAATCTTCTGTTATTACAGGATGCACATAGCCAGATGTCTCATTTATTAAAGCACCATATTTCATTGATCACCCTTTCGGAAAAGGGGATATTTTACAACAATGAGAAGGCATCTGCCATCATCCCGTCACACCTTAGAAATATTGCCGATGTATCGGGTGCCGGTGATACGGTTATTGCAGTTGCAGCACTGGTTTACAGTGTAAGCAGGAATGTTCACCTGATGGCGGAAATGGCAAATATTGCAGGCGGTTTGGTATGCGAACAGGTAGGCACAGCGGCCATCGATAAAATTAAATTACTTCATGAGTGTGAATTATTACTTTCCTGATTTGAAGCCCTAAAAATGCAATAGTTCACCTGTAATTGGATATTTTCGTTTTCCGGATAAGATCCTGTAAAAGCTCATATGTTAGATATGTCAAAATATATTTTTGATATTTCTCTTCAACCAGAACAATTGAGATAAGATGAACAGGAATTAATTTAAAGCATTCATGAAGAAGTACGCAATTATAGTAGCCGGGGGTACCGGGTCAAGAATGGGGAGTGCGATCCCAAAACAATTTTTATTACTCAACGATAAACCTGTTTTATATTATACGCTTAAAGCTTTTCTTGAAGCTTATAATGATTTGCAGCTCATATTGGTCTTTCCCGAAGAATACCAGGATATAGGGAAAGAGATCATCGATGCTTATTTTGATTATAGCAGGATACAGGTAACTTTTGGCGGCGACACCCGTTTTCATTCGGTGCAGAATGGTTTAAAGCTGGTAAATGGTGAAGCCATTGTATTTGTACACGATGCCGTACGGTGTCTGGTAAGCATTGAACTGATTCATCGTTGTTATGAGAATACACTGCACATGGGCAGTGCGGTTCCTGTAGTGCGTGCAAAGGACAGCGTCCGCATGCTGAATGAAGAAGGAAATGATAACGAGGTATTGGACCGGAATAAAGTGGTGTTTGTTCAAACACCCCAAACCTTTCACAGCAAGATCTTATTGCCGGCTTTTGAAATAGATTATAAAGAACGTTTTACGGATGAGGCTACAGTGGTTGAAGCATTTGGTCTGAAGATATCACTGGTGGAAGGAGAGGAGAACAATATTAAAATTACCAGACCCGTTGACCTGCAGATTGCCGGGGCACTTCTTGAGGAGTTGGAAAACTCTGAAAGCTGATCAGCGCTTGAATAAACGTACATACCACGGTAACCGGTTTAAACGGATGGCCATGTAATTTTCTTCTTTTGCACCAAAGCTGCTGTAAAAAAATGCAAGGTTCCTGATATCACTGCCTTCAAAATCGAGGAACAGTTCATTACCTGAATGTTCTTTTATAAAATGATCGATCAGTAAATGCGATGCTCCAAGGGTTCTGCCATTTGGATGATTCCCTACCAGTATGTAATAAGCCCTGTTGTAAGAAAAAACAAAAGCTGCTGAAGCAATCAGTTCATGCCGGCTGGAAAAAACACCATAACAAATTGCCTGATCTTTTTCCTGAAAATGTTTGTACAGGTTTTTGAAGTTTTTTATATCGCTGGTCCTGATTGGTGAATTCTGGTAACCGGCCAGGGAAATTACATCCTCAATATCAATATCATTTTTGCCATAGCAGCCATATTGAAGGCATCTTTTAATATTCCTGCGGGTATTTTCTCTGAAGTTCTTAATTATCAGGTCGTATTCAGGACTGAGGTTAAGAATGTAATTTTTTCTTTCATATAATTCAAAGCCCTCAATGGCAAATCGGTTATCATGGTTTAACGGAAACTCCCAGAGACTGAATTTTTTTGGAATGGCAGATAAGAATTTTTTTAATAACTCCTTATTCACAGAGGCACTGAATAACCCAAGTTGAGCAGTTAGAAAGGGCTGGTATAAATAATAAAAACCGGATTTCCTTCTCCATGGCAAAGGCATTACTGCTTCATAATTATCCAGTACAAGTGCGTCCCAGTTATCTGCCATATGATCGAGATAAACTGACTGTGCGTATACCAGTCTGTTGCAGGCCATGTTAATGCAATTATCCCAGAGAGACCTGTTGATCTCATGGCTTTGGAGATACAGTATTTTACTTCCTTCAGGCATTTAAAATTCAAGATCCCGGTTCAATGCCCGGATATCGTTATTATAGAAATTGAATGAAAAAGAAATGGTTTTTAAGAATCTGTTTTTAGTGATCGTAGATTTAAAATAATCGCTGTACACGTTGTTATAGAACAAGGGAATATAAATATTGATCATTTCATTGAAAAGCGGAATATGAAACCCCATGTCAAATAAAAAACGGTCATCTTCAGCATCCTTCTCCCATGCGTCAGCATAGGTTCCAATATCCAGGAACAACCTTAATGGAATTTTTACAGGGAGTAATGATAGCGGATTTATCTTATCAGGTAAAGTTGAATTCAGGTTGATGGCCGTAAGCCAGCGGTCCGTCTTGCCAATTTTATTGGCTAACAGGTCAGTGCGTACCTTGAATCCGCCATCGCGGATCATGATCTGCTGGCTTTCAAGTCCTTCAAAATGATTTCTTCCCATAAAATAATCGGAGTAAGTATAGTCTTCATATCCTTTGGGTCCTGTCATGTTTAATAGATACCTGTCATTATCAAATTGTTTCCTGATAGTTTTCCCATTTAAGTAAAAGAAACCTCCGGCAAAAAATCTTAATTGCAAACCACCTTTTCTATAATTAAAATAATAATGGGTGGTAATGGAAGGCCGGATAAAATCCTGTGCCTGTTCTGCCTGCACAGTAAGGTTAAATGGGTACAGAGCCCTGAAATTTTCATAAACAAACATCAACTGATTCAGGTATCTGCCTTTTTTGGGAAGCATATAGCGAAGAAATAAACTTGTGTCTGTTCCGGAAATGGTGGTGTCAGGGAAGATACGCAGCGAGGCTTCTTTAATCAGGTAAGTTTTCCATAGAATAAACCTGTTAATAGTACTTCTCGGATCTTTCTCACGGAATGTTAGTTTGATACCTGGTACTAATTTCCGGTACCGCATAAATAATTTTCTTCCGGCTGTATCTTTAAAATCGTCCATGGTAAATAGCGAACCATTCAGGAAAATGTCTGTTTTACGAATGGCGCCTCCGGTTATTATGCTGTAATTCATTCTGGATAAACCTGCAATGTTTTTAGAGCCGGTTGCATACATTGGGGTAAACAGGAAATTGAATTTGGTGGGGGGTAGTTTATAATTACTTATTGCAGCGCCGGCCATCAGCCTGTCATAACTATTTACACCAATGGCCGGAGTTAATAGTAATATATTCTTTTGCGGGTTGTGCAGATAACTTTTAATGGAGTGTTTTATTAAAGGACTTACTATTTGAAAACCTTCAGACACCGGTAGTGGAACTTTATATAACGCATCAATGTACTGACTGGCATTTTCGGGAGTATATGTTTTTAAAAGATGGATAAAATCAGCAGGCTGCGGATGTTTGAATTTCCAGGTCCGGAAATATACCTGCATCATTTCACGGAATGATTTTTCCCCTATGCGGGCTTCAATTTCCTGTAGCCAGGTAGCGGTTCGGTGATAAGCTACAAGGCTATAATTTGATGTGCTGAATAATTGAGATTTTGTTTCTATAGGTTGTGCCGTTCTCCGTTTTGCTTTTGTGAGATAAAAAAAGGTCTCCATCCTGCTTTCTTTACCATACCGGCTATCCATGTATTTATATTCATAAAAGCTGTTGATACCTTCATCCATCCAGGGATGGTCCCTTTCATTGCTTCCTAATATTGTCTGGAACCAGTTATGTCCAACTTCATGTGCTATCAGCCTGTCAAGGTCTTTTTCCGAATCTACAGGCGCAAGCAGAGTGATGGTTGGGTATTCCATTCCTCCGCCAAAACTTTCAGGTCCGTGTACAACACTGATTGTGTTATATGGATATTCGGCCACTTCATTGGAATAAAAACGTAAAGCATCTTTGAGATAATTAAAACCGTTATCCCATAGCTTGAAATTTTCCCTAGTATAATAAGTAAATAATTCCACCACTTTGCCAGAGGGCAGCCTGCATGTATCCATATGAACTTTGAACCGCTTGTCAGCAAACCATGCAAAATCAGGAACATGTTCCTGCAGATAGCGGAGCGTTTTTGTGCCGGATGAAGATGTGGGATATTGTTGCGTTATTTTTTTTGAAGGCGTATTACTATTTTTTTTAATTATTGTTGTAACCGGTTCCCATGAAAATTCTTTTCTAGTCCTGAGCCAGTCTTTTTCTTCCTCATTTTGCAGTTCACCTGTTGCAGCAATAACATAATTTGAAGGCACTGTTATCCTTACGTCAAAGCTTCCGAATTCACTATAAAACTCACCCTGGTCAAGATAAGGCATCGGATGCCATCCATTATGGTCGTACACGGCGGGTTTTGGATACCATTGCGTCAGTTGAAAGGTTTCCCCATCATAACCCCCTCTTGAAAAATTATAGGGAAGTTTTACATGGAAAGGAGTAGTGATCTCAATTTGCTGCTGTGGAGGTAATGGTTCGGGCAACAGCACCCTGATGATATCTATGTGCCGGGGATGATCTTCAGTTTTAGCTGTTGATCCGTTCACTTTAAAATCCAGGCGATTGATATAACCTCTTTCCTCCTTTGAGGAAAAATAAAATGCTGTATTGCCATTTTCAATCAACTGGTCGCTAAAGGCAGTCAGATCATTTTTATATGCATTGGGCCAGAGATGAAACCAGATATAATCTAAAGTGTCGGGAGAGTTATTGAAATAGATGATTTTTTCAAATGCATCAAGTGATTTTTCCTTATCATTAAGCGTAACGTCGATAATGTAATTGACCCTTTGTTGCCAGTACTGCGAATAAGCCTGGCATATAAAACAGAAGCTTATGAAAAGGGCAATCAGTTTTTTCAACAGAATATATTTTTTCAAAAATATATCCTGAAAAGCACAATCACTTGCCTTTTCCTAGGAAAATGATCCGGAGTGTGTGGATCATGATCTTAAAATCAAGCATAAGCGATATGTTCTCGATATAAACAAGGTCAAATTTGCTTCTTTCTATCATCTCTCCAACGTTTTCGGCATATCCAAATTGCACCATTCCCCAGGATGTAAGTCCGGGCTTCACTTTCAACAGATATTTGTAATAGGGAAATTGTAAAATGATCTGTTCAATATAAAATCTTCTTTCGGGCCGGGGTCCTACAAGGCTCATTTCACCCAACAGGATATTTGCAAGTTGCGGAAGTTCATCAAGTCTCCATTTTCGCATTACTTTACCCCAATTAGTAATTCTGGGATCATGATCTGAAGAAAGAGCAGGGCCATTTTTTTCCGCATCAACCATCATCGAACGGAATTTATACATAGCAAAAGGCTTCCCTTTAAAGCCAATCCTTTCCTGTGTATAGAATATGGGACCTTTAGAAGATAATGCCACCCTGATGGCAATGTAAATAAGGAATGGCAGTAAGATTACCAATGATATCAGGGCAGCGCCTATATCGATCACACGTTTTATGTTTTGCTGCCACTCAGGCATAAGTCCTGTGTGTAAATCTATAAGTACTGCACCAAGAACATTGCTTGTTTTTACTGATCCTGACAGGATATCAAGTGTATTTGCCTGTATTTTAATGGCCACATCTTTTTCAGAAAGACGGTTGATCACTTTACCAATAAGTTCCTGTTCAGAGCGGTCTATGGCTAATACAACAAGCCGCAGCTGGTTTTGGTCAATTATGCTTTCCAGTTCATTTATGTGTCCAATTCTTGGAAGGTATTTTTGTGTGGCCGTTCTTTCCTGTTCGCTGATTGCAATATATCCTGCAGCATAAAATCCTTCCACTTCCAGTTTCTTTTCAGCTTCTTTATAGATATGGAGTGCATTCTCATAATTTCCAATGATCGCAGCTTTAAACCTGATGTTTTTTGTCAGCATTTGATTCTTTGCAATGCTCAATATTAAAAGTCGTCCCGTAATGGTAAGTGCAAATTGAATGAGGAACAGGCTGCCCAGGGCAGCGTAATAATAATTGTAATCATTATTTATATCATCAAGCAAAAATGAAAAGAACAGGATGATAACGCCAACCAGGTTGCATATAAAAGTATTTGTGAATTCAGTAAGACGGGATTTCTTATAGATGGAATTATAGCTGCCGATCAGAGCATATAAAATATTCCATCCCAATGGAATGAAAACTATGGCCATCCAGAACTTATCGTCTGTAACCGGGTCCTGGTCAAGTATGCTTTTCCTCACGAAAAAGAACAGCGACCATGCTATGGCTGCGGTAACATAGTCCGATAATGCATACCAGAAGGGATGAATATTTGATTTGAATATCATGCAGGCTTTGGCGCAGGATTATTGTGACTGATCTTTTGAAGGATCTGGTGGGCTACTTCCAAAGCCCTGTATCCGTCAATTTCATTCACTATGGGTTGAGTGTTGTTTTTTATTGCACTAACAAATTCTTCAAGTTCTCTTTTGATAGCATTTACCTCAGGTACCTGTGGACTCGCAATAGCTATGGTTTTCGTTCCATTGGGCGTATCTATATCAAATGCAAATGCTTTATCATCGCCCGGACCTTTCAGTTTAATAACTTCTGTTTTCTTATCAAGAAAGTCGATACCTATGTATGCATCTTTCTGAAAGAGCCTGATCTTGCGCATTTTCTTCATTGAAATTCGGCTGGAAGTAAGATTGGCCACACAGCCATTATTGAATTCAAGTCTTACGTTGGCAATGTCGGGTGTGTCGGTCATAACCGCCACTCCGCTTGCATGAATATTTTTAACCTCACTTTTTACCAGACTTAATATAACATCAATATCATGTATCATCAGGTCCAGTATCACACTCACCTCAGTTCCTCTTGGATTGAATTGTGCAAGCCTGTGCACTTCAATGAACATGGGGTCAAGGTCCAGATCTTTGGCAGCCAGGAAAGCAGGATTGAATCTTTCTACATGTCCCACCTGGAATTTGATCTTTGATTCCTGTACAAGTTTCAGGAGCGACCGCGCTTCTTCCATATTGTGAGCCATGGGCTTTTCAACAAATACATGTTTCCCTTTCTTAATTGCTTTTTCGCATATACCAAAATGGTATTGGGTTGGTGTTACAATATCCACGGCCTCGGAGGCATCTATCAGTTCATCCTGGTTAAGAAACCGCCTGATGCCATATTTTGAAACCACTTCATTTGCAATTTGGTCGTCCGGATCAAAAAAGCCGGTTAATTCAACATCCGGTATGTCTTTCCAGTTGTTCAAATGATATTTTCCCAAGTGTCCTGTACCGAATACACCCAATTTTAGCATGCTTCAAAGATAGGGAAGGGAAAATGAAGGATGATACCAGGAGGATGATGAAAATCATCCGGTTTTGAAGTTGATTTTTTTATATGGCAGTTGCAGGGAATTCTTTTACAAATATCTTTTCTTTGCTTTAATGGCTCAGGGGTAATTGGTATATTACTTATTGCCCTTGCTTACGGCGCAGGTGCCAGATGGAAGAAAGGCCTTGCACAGGTAATCATCGGAACCCTGATCAGATATTATTCCTTACGCTTGTGGTAGTACCCGTGATGTATGCCATATTTGACAAAATACTTTCAAAACTAAATAAGGGTAAGAATAAACAACCGGTAACAGAGCTGATGAATGCATCTTATAAATTGAAAGTACCACATGAGAAAGTATTTGATCCATCACATATTTAACTGCGAAATGTTCTTTAAGTTACAATGGTTATAATTAGGTTTCAGGCAGGAGGGCTACGGCCCTCCTGAACATTTGATGATGAAATTAAGTATATGAAAAAACAATTGAGTGAGATACCGGTTTCTGTTTTAGACCTGGCCATAATAAGGCAGGGAGATCATTCAGCAGGAGATGCCTTTGAGAGAAGCCTTTTATACGCAAAGCATGCAGAAAGTCTGGGCTACAGGCGTTATTGGTTTGCAGAGCATCATAATATGGAAAGTGTGGCTTCATCAGCTACTGCTGTTTTGATTGGTTTTGTTGCCGGTGGAACAGAAAAAATAAGGGTTGGTTCCGGAGGAGTAATGTTGCCAAACCATGCTCCTTTGATTGTTGCCGAACAATTCGGAACCCTGGCGTCTATTTATCCCGGCAGGATAGACCTTGGTGTTGGAAGGGCTCCCGGAACAGATGCCATGACATCCTTTGCCTTACGAAGAAATTTAAAAGGGGATATAAATGAGTTCCCTAACGATGTGGTTGAACTTATCAATTATCTGGGACCATCAGAAAACCAGTCCAAAGTAAAAGCCATACCCGGCATGGGAACTCAGGTGCCTGTGTGGTTGCTTGGTTCAAGCACTTTTAGTGCACAGCTTTCCGGTATGCTGGGTCTTCCCTTTGCTTTTGCATCACATTTTGCTCCGGCTCAGTTGCATGAAGCACTGAAAGTTTACCGCTCTCATTTTAAACCTTCTCAATTCCTGGAACAGCCTTATGTTATGGCATGTGTGAATGCCATCATTGCCGGCACTGATGAAGAAGCACAACGCTTTGCTACCTCATTCTATCAGATGTTTCTTGGCATTTTCAGAAATGAGAGAAAGCCGCTACCTCCACCGGTTGATTCAATGGAAGGGATCTGGACTGAAAGGGAAAAACTGGGTGTGATGCAAATGATGGAATATTCGTTTATCGGAAATATTGATACCGTAAAGAACGGGTTGCAGAATTTTTTAGAGATCACCGGGATTGATGAGATCATGATAGCCTCCAATGTTTATGATATGAATGCAAAGAAGCGGTCTATGGAATGGATATCCTCGCTGTTTCACAAATCAATATAAACTGAAAAGGCATGAGTTGATGATTGTTGTTTGCTGCTTTGGCACTTTATACATATCCTTATCCTTTGCAGGCGGATTCAAAGTGCTGAAGAATCTTGTTATTTTGTACCATTGCTAAACCAATATGCGACAATTAAAATCTGATCTGGGGCTGTTTGCTGAACTTTATGATGTTCAGCCACAGGCCATATTCTGGATGCAGCCATTGTTTAACGAAGAAGGCAGCGAAATAATTGATTTTGAATATAGCTATTCAAATGAAGAAGGCTTCAAATATCTCAACATTGAACGGTCCGCACTTAAGGGGATCACAGTGCTCAATACGCCAACATTAAATGATGAACTCCGGGCCGGGGTGTTTCAGGATATGATGAAAGTGTATAGGTCCGGTACAAGGTCTGAATCTTCAATGTTCAATCCTGTTTTAAATAAATATGCGCGTATTCTGCGGTCGAAGCTAAGAAACGGGGTCCTGAATATTGTACAGGATATCACCGAAGAAAGACGGATCATTTTGCAACTGGAAGAACAGGCCAGGCTGTTAAATGAACAAAAAATACTACTTGATAACATCCTAAAAAATTCCTCCAATGGCATTTCGGTCAGCGAGGTTTTCAGGGATGAAAAAGGAAAAGTAGTAGATGCCACCACTATCATGGCAAATGATGCGGCTGTAAAATATACAGGTTTGCCGCGGGAAATATTTCTTACTAAAAAGGCAACTGAGATTGAGCCCGGCATTATTGGTTCCCCCTATTACCAGGCCTGCATCAACACACTTGAAACCGGTGATCCGTTTGTGATGCAATACTTTGTGGAAGCTTCAGGCAGGTGGCTCGAACTTACGGTTTCGAAACTGGATTATAATCATCTTATTCACATATTTACGGATGTAACGCCTGTTAAAGAAGTTCAGCTTCAGCTGGAAAAAGCAGCAAACACACTTAAATCTGTTTTTGATTTTGCCCAAACCGGCATGTTCACGTTCAATCCTGAATACAATAACAATGGAGAGATAATTGATTTCAGGTTTGGAATGGTCAATTCCACTTTAGCAGGAATAGCCGGTTTATTACCTGGTGAACTGGAAGGGGAAAAAGGAGGAAAGTGGTTCCCTGGTTACCTTAAAAACGGAGAGTTCGATCTTTATAAACAATGTTTTGAAACAGGCGAGCCACAAAGGAAAGAACTGCATTACCATTTTAATGAAAAAGATTATTTTCTCGATCTCCAATGTGTAAAGATCGGCGAGCAATTGCTGGTTACCATGACTGATCATACCACACTTCGCAAATCGCAACTTGAATTGGAGCAAACCATTAAGGCTCTTAAGCTTTCCAATACCAATCTGGAAGATTTTGCCCATGCAGCCTCGCACGACCTTAAAGAGCCTTTAAGAAAGATCCGCACATTTACAGACAGGTTGAAGGGGACATTTGAAGATAAAATGACTGAAGGGGAGCTTGCATTATTCAGGCGGATAGAGGTGGCCGCTGAACGCATGCAATTACTGGTTGATGATCTGCTTGAATTCTCCCATGTAAGTGAAAGCCCGCAAAAGACGGAGACAGTGAACCTTAATGAAAAGGTTGAACGTGTATTGGCAGACCTTGAACTGCCTATCGAAGAAAAAGGTGCAAAGATCAAAATGGATGCCTTGCCAACTTTGAAAGGCAACCGAAGGCAGTTGCAGCAATTATTTCAAAATTTGATCAGCAATGCACTGAAGTACAGTAAGCCCGGAGTTGTACCGGATATCTCAATCAGGTATAAAGTTATCAGAGGTGAAGAAGCTGAAGTAATGGTTCTGCAGGACCACAGGGATCAGATGTTTCACCTGATAGAGATCATTGACAATGGTATCGGCTTTGAACAGGAATACGCTGAGCAGATATTTAAAATGTTTCAGCGGCTTCATGGTAAATCGGAATATTCAGGAACCGGTATTGGTTTGCCCATTGCAAGAAAAGTGGTAGAAAATCATAACGGCTATATATGGGCGAAAAGTGAACCAGGCAAAGGCGCCACATTTTCTGTATTGTTACCTGTAACATAAAATAAAGGCTTTATAATAACATTGGATATTTACAGATCATTTCATAGCTTTTAGCGAGGTTGTATGTTGTTGACCGTACCATTTGGAACATAGCGGCTCTTTAAACCAAAGCAAGATGCGTAATTATGTAAAAAGTTCAATGTACTGGTATGCTTATGTATGCTGAATGGTTTTTTATTCGGACAAGCCGAAAGTATTGATGCATTCATAGACCTGCAGATGCAAAAAAGAAAGATCCCCGGTTTGCAGTTGGCGATGGATATGGTGCGGATAAAGAAGTTGTCATCAATGCTGCCAGAAGCTACCGTTATTTTTTCTTTTCCTCCTTCCCTGCAAACAGCAGCAGGCATGAGTTCTACAGCAACCGAGATAGCTGAATGGATCATCGGGTTACAAAGCCTGCAGATACTGAAATTAAGATCAAGCCTTGATGCGCTTTGGTCGCCGGCAATCCTGAATAATGGAAGTACCGGCGGTTTCAATAGATTGTTAAATGGTTATGCAGCCGGCTGGCCTGTCATTAAAAGAACCCATCACCCTGTGGTGGCTGTTGGGGGGAGGAAGATCAGCACTATTTATTTATCCGGAAGATGATCTCACCATCATTGTACTTACTAATTTGGCCTGAGGTTCACCGGATGTGTTCATAGTTGAAATAGCCAGGTTTTATTTGCCTGACATGAAAAAATTGAATTAAATTATACTGTTTTGGGATTTGAAAATGATGGGTAAAAAAATTCACAGAAATGGCCATTCAAAAGGCTGCCCAGTCCGGCATAATTCATTATTAATAAGTATTTATAACTAATTATCATTTGTGTTAGATATATGCTGAATAAAAATTTATTATTGGGAATATGTTTGATAATAAGCTTAAAAAATCAGGTGGATGGATAATTTGCAATGGAAAAAAACGGGTGCAGATATTTTTTGGGGTGAGATTGCACCCTGCGATCATGTAGTGCAGATATATGAAAATGACGGTATTTTCCTCGATGCTTTAACGGGATTTGTAGGGGGAGGCATCAATGGAGGTGAATGTGTGATAGTTATTGCAACGGAAAATCATCTCAATGCGCTCAATTCCCGGTTGCGAGATTATGGTATCAGTATCGATACGCTGATCAATGATGACAGATATATTCCCGTTGAGGCAGAAGAAGTGCTGTCAAAGTTCATGGTAGATGAATGGCCGGATGAAAAATTATTCATGCAAACCATTTCTTCCCTCCTTATCAGGGGTCAAAGTAAAGGGCGACAGATTAGAGCCTTTGGAGAAATGGTGGCTTTGCTTTGGGCAAAAGGAATGAACGGTGCCACCGTAAGGCTTGAATACCTTTGGAATAAATACTGTGAACAACACGAATTCTGTCTTTTCTGTGCCTATCCAAAAACCGGTTTTACCCAGGATATCAATGAATCTATAATGAACATTTGTAGTTGCCATACCAAAATGATCGGGGGAAATGATAAACAATTGACCGAAGTGGTGTATGCCAATATTCCAAAGCAAACAATTTAAATTTCAGATAATAAATTTTCTAACCTTCAGGCGTCTTTAAATTAATGACACTGGTTATTGTGTTTGTTTGAAACGTGAAAGGCCACTATCAAAAAAGCATGCTCAGGAAGAATGTTGACCTCACCATTATTGCCAACATCTACTACAAAACGGTGATAAATAATAACTTCTTTGTTTTTTTAAAGGAAAAAGCCCGTAAAATTTACTTTTTACGGGCTTAAGTGATTTGTGTTACGCTGCGGACCGGACGGGACTCGAACCCGCGACCTCCGCCGTGACAGGGCGGCATTCT
>CAMPIQ010000032.1 GCA_946886475.1 uncultured Chitinophagales bacterium
GTTTTCAAGACCGCCGCATTCGACCGCTCTGCCATCTCTCCGGCGCAAAAATAGGGGTGCAGCCATTATTGACAAAATCGATTTTTTACTTAATCAACTATTTTTCAACTCTTAACAGCATTTCGAAGCCTGAATTACTTAAAATAATATGGCTAATGGCCATTAGCTGATGACCTTTGGCCTGATCGACGATATGGTATATTCAATCAAAAAATTCCTGAAAGGTTTCCACTGAAACGTTTAAGACTGAATAAATAGATTTGCCGTATGTAATAAGTGCGAACACGTTTCGCTTTCCTGTGCAACAAATTATGAAAGTATATTCCTGGTTCTTTATCATCATCTCCCTGGCCGAACTGGTTTTTTCTGCCGGCTATGTGCTCCTGCGAATGAAATGGGATAAGATCCTGCTCTGGGGATTCCTTATCTATCTCATTGCCATGATGGCCGGTTATATCAGTTTGCGGATAGAACGCTATAATAAAAAAAAGAAAGCACTGCTTGATTCCCTGCCTGAATAAAATTTACCTGTCGCTGAACCTTGCTTTACCTGTTTAGCACAGGCATTTAAAGCAACAAGAGCAATAAAGGCATGATAGTTTATTTTGTCATTCAAATAACCAGATCCCTCCTTCGTCAGAATAAAGCTGAAAGGCTATCGCTCGTGGTTCTTCCTCGCGCATGTATTGAACTACATTCATAGCGGCTGCTACACTCGTTACCGCAATATGCGGCACAGGCAGCATGACAAGATTTTAAATTTCGCGAATGGTTTGACTAATTTTATTTATGTATTTAGTAGCTTATTAGTTGACAAGCGCAGCAGATGCGTGAACATTATCCACTACAGTTTCCTGATCATAATATTCCTGAACCATACATTATCACCATGGTCCTGCAAGGCGATCTTTCCTTTTTTATAGGTGCCAAAATCAGGCATGGATTTAAACTTGCTTCTCGAAACCATCAACTTCCAGTTCTCATCCCACATGGTGGTCTTTAAAGTACTTTGTCCATTCATCCTGAATTCAAGCTGGCCGTTATTGGCAATGATCTCCACTTCATTCCATTCACCCGGAGGCCTGGTTGCTTCCCTGGCAATTACCAGATCGTACAGGTCGCCCGAGCGGTGAGAAGCGATCTTTCCATCAGGATGACCGGGTTCAGTAGCACTGCCATTATCCAACACCTGCATTTCCGGACCTGTCTCCCATGGGTATTTATATTTTGAAGGATCCTCATGAATGTAAAATATGATCCCGCTGTTTCCTTTGGGTGCGATCTTCCATTCCAATTTGAGGTGAAAGTTTTCGAATTCCATATCCGTAACAATATCTCCACCTTCCGCCGTCTGCCATTCTTTTTTTGCAGCTGCGTCCAGGCGCAATGCACCATCCTCAATTTTCCATGCTTTGCCAATGGTGTTTTTACCATAGGTATGCCACCCTGCTGTTGTTTTACCATCGAATAATGAGATCCATTCTCCGGTCTTTGCTGCATTATTATTGTTATTCATCTGGTTCTGTTTGGTGGAATTACATGCTATAAATAATACTGCCGAAAAATAAAAAATCAGTTTATACATAATCCTATTTTTTTAATGATAATACATATTTTACCATAGTCCTGGCATCCTCTTTAGATAAATTGGGATGGGGTATCATGGGAACGCCGCCCCAAATGCCCTGGCTTCCATCCATTATTCTTTGTGCAAGCGTATCCACCACCCCTGGATCGTTTTTATATTTTTCCGCAATGGCTTCATAAGCCGGACCTACAAGGGTTTCGCTCACCTTGTGACATTGCAGGCAATTATTTTGAGTAATCAATTCCAGGCCTCTTTCTTCTTCCGCACTCATTTTTACTTCGCTGTTGTTTGCTTTTTCAGGTGTCTGCTCATTTCCATTACTGTTACACGCAATAACAAGAGCAATGACCGATACTATTAAAATTGCTTTTTTCATTCCGGTTGATTATTTATTTAAGTCCAAGAATTTTTTTATTCAGTTCTACATCTGCACCTGCCCCAGCAAAATCATCAAATGCTTTATCCGTAACACGGATGATATGATCATTTATGAATTGCGCTCCTTCCCTTGCTCCGTCTTCCGGATGTTTTATGCAACACTCCCACTCCATCACCGCCCATCCTTTATAACCATATTGTGTGAGCTTGCTGAATATGCTTTTGAAATCCACCTGCCCGTCACCGGGAGACCGATACCTTCCTGCACGGTTCAGCCAACTTTGATACCCACCGAATGTTCCCTGTTTACCGGTTGGGTTGAATTCGGCATCCTTTACATGAAAGGCCCTGATGCGTTCATGATAATGATCGATGTATTGAAGATAATCCAGCTGCTGTAAAACAAAATGTGAGGGATCATAAAGTAAACAGGCCCTAGGGTGTTGGTTTACTTTATCCAAAAACATTTCATAGGTTATGCCATCAAACAGGTCTTCACCCGGATGAATCTCATAACATACATCTACTCCGCATTCATCAAAATAATTTAAAATGGGTGTCCATCTTTTCGCGAGTTCCTTAAATCCTTCTTCCACCAGACCCTCCGGCCTTTGTGGCCAGGGATGGAACGTATGCCATAATAAGGCACCGCTGAAAGATGGGCAGGCTGTCAATTCCAGGTTCTGCGATGCTTTTGCGGCATATCTCATTTGCTGAATGGCCCATTCTGTTCTGGCGCTGCTGTTATTTTTTACCTGTGCAGGAGCAAAGGCATCAAAGAGGTCATCATAAGCCGGATGAACAGCTATCAGCTGACCTATCAGATGCGTAGCCAGCTCTGTGATCTCCAGTCCCCTTTCTTTTGTCCTTCCTTTCAATTCATCTGCATAGGTTTTGCTTTCAGCTGCTTTTTGAAGATCAATGCACCGGGCATCCCATACAGGAATTTGCACTCCTTTAAAACCTAGTGAGCCGGCCCACTGGCAAATGGAATCCATTTCATTGAAGGGTGCCTGTTCGCCAAGAAACTGTGCAAGGAATATTCCAGGACCTTTGATAGTTGTCATTAATAAATGATTTCGGTTAGTTTGACATTTGACCCTTCCTTCATCAGGGCATGCTTTTGAATTCATACTCCAAACCTGGTCCACTTTTCCTCCGACTTACCTGATGCAATTACAGTATCAATAAAGGCCATACCCCTCACCCCGTCTTCCACCGAAGGAAAATCAAGCCATTCCGGTTTTGGTTTTACTCCATTGATCCTGGCTTTTACACAGAAAGCAAAATTGCGGTAATGGTTTGCAAAAGCTTCTATGAAACCTTCAGGATGTCCTGCTGGTGTTCTTGTATTGTGTTTGGCCACCTCGCTCAGATATCCATTGCCCGCTCTTAATATTTGAGCAGGTGCATCCGGCCATTTCATGATCAAACTATTCGGGTCGGAATGTTTCCATTCCATTCCACCTTTTTCGCCATATATTTTAATGGTGAGCTCATTTTCTTCTCCGGTCAAAACCTGTGAGGCCACCAATACCCCCGATGCACCATTGTTAAACCTTAACAAGACGGCACCATCATCATCAAGTTGTCTTCCTTCCACTACAATATTAATATCGGCACAGATATTTACCACCTGTAATCCCGAAATATATTCCGCAAGGTGAAAGGCATGCGTTCCAATATCTCCCATAGCACCGGCCTTTCCACTCCTGGAGGGATCCGTTCTCCATGAAGCCTGTTTTTGTCCGGGCCTGGATTCCAGAAATTCACTCAGCCAGCCCTGAGGATAGGTTACAAAAATTTTACGGATGTTTCCAATCGCATTTTTTCTTATTCTTTCCCTGGCTTCCTTTATCATTGGGTATCCGGAATAAGTATGGGTAAGGCAAAAATAATTTCCCGTTGTACCTACAATGGCCTTCAGTTTTTTTGCTTCCTCAAGATCAAAGGTCATTGGTTTATCCAGCACCACATGAAATCCATTTTCCAGAGCCATTTTTGCAGGATCAAAATGAACATGATTGGGTGTAACGATTGAAACAAAATCCATTCTTTGATCTGCCGGTAATTTCTTTTCCGTTAAGATCATTTCCTGATAATTTCCATAGACCCTGTTGGCGGGAAGATAAAGTTGCTCACCAGCCAGTTTTGATTTTTGAGGATCGGCGCTGAAAGCCCCACATACAAGTTCAATGTCCCCATCCATAAAAGCTGCTGTTCTGTGCACCGCACCGATAAATGCACCCGGACCACCACCGATCATGCCCATTCTTATTTTTCGCATTGTGTTTTGGGATTAGTTGCCTGGTTGATTAAGTTGCTAAAGTTAACACTGGAAATGTATAAACCCGTCAACCCATCAACTTATCATTCTTATCATGTAGCCAGCCTGCGCTTCCAAAAAAATTCCTTCTCAATTAAAATGTCAAATGAAATTTAATGCTACATTTAAAGGCCACTGTTGATATGATAGAATGAATTAATTTAATTGCCTGTTCATGATATTTTTTCAACAACAACCGGTACTGTTTTAACAACGAATCATTTTAAAACATAACAAACTGCTGATGAAATCAACCACCTATGCCCAGCTTTCCTTCATGATGTTTTTAAATTTTTTTATCTGGGGCGCCTGGTTCGTTACACTCGGAACTTTTTTAGGAAATAATCTCGGTGCGGATGGGGATGAATCCGCTAAAGTTTTTTCCACCCAGTCCTGGGGTGCCATTATTGCTCCCTTTATCATTGGGCTGATAGCCGACCGTTATATCAATGCAGAAAGGATACTGGGTGTGCTGCACCTGGCAGGTGCGGTGCTTATGTACCAGTTGTATACAGCTGATAGCATCAGCAGCTTCTATCCCTTTGTATTAGTATACATGATCCTTTATATGCCTACACTGGCACTGGTAAATTCAGTTTCATTCAGGCAAATGAAAGATCCTGAAAAGTCATTTTCCGGCATCAGGATCTGGGGTACCATTGGCTGGATTGTGGCTGGCTTACTTATCAGTTTTTATTTCCATTGGGATAATGCGGAAAATGTTAAGCAGGGTCTTTTAAAAAATACTTTCCTTATGGCTGGTATTGCCTCTGCTGTTCTTGGCCTGTTCAGTTTTACGCTGCCTAAAACACCACCTTCAAAAAATACGGGAGAAAAGGTAAGTATCAAAGAAATCCTGGGGCTCGATGCCCTGAAACTTCTTAAGGACAGAAACTTCGCGGTCTTTTTTATTGCTTCCGTTTTGATTTGTATTCCGCTGGCATTTTATTATATGAATGCCAATCCTTTCCTTTCAAATGTTGGAATGGAAAACCCAACTGGTAAAATGACGATCGGTCAAATTTCTGAAGTATTATTTCTTTTATTGCTTCCTGTTTTTTTTAGCCGTTTTGGTTTTAAAAAAACCATCCTTGTTGGCATGTTTGCCTGGGCATTGCGATATGTTTTATTTGCCTATGGCAATGCAGGCGAACTAAGTTTTATGCTGATCATTGGCATTGCACTGCATGGCATTTGTTATGATTTTTTCTTTGTATCGGGACAGATCTATACCAATGCGAGAGCCGGAGAAAGATATAAAAGCTCTGCGCAGGGCCTGATCACTTTAGCCACTTATGGTATCGGCATGCTGATAGGTTTTGAAATTGCAGGTGCTGTAACAGATGCATATAAACTTGGTGAAAAATCTTTTAATTACGAAATGGTCTGGACCATTCCCGCAGGTATTGCTTTTGCGGTTATGCTTTTATTCCTTGCCCTGTTCAGGGATGAAAAGAAAAGAGCTGTCAATTCAACAGATGCAGAAAAAGGGCTGTCTTCAACGTCTATTTCTTAAATTGTAAGCAAATGAAAACCACCAGGAGGAAAATAATCAAAGACCTGTTGCTGACAGGAACGGCAGTTACCATGGTTCCATCTATTTCTCTTGCGGCATGCAATGATCCTAAAAGAAATGGCCTGAAAAAAAATATAAGCCATTCCGTTTGCAGGTGGACATATAATTTTCTGGACCTTGATGAATTGTGCACCACAGTAAAGAATATTGGATTCTCAGCCATTGACCTTGTGGGTCCCAAAGAATGGAACATCCTCAAAAAGCATAATGTAGACTCTTCCATGTGTAATGGCGCAGAGATCAGTCTTACTGAAGGCTGGAATGACCCACAATACCATTCCATTCTGATTAAAAATTATACAGAACACATTAACCTTGTTGCTGCCGCAGGATATAAAAACCTCATATGCTTCAGTGGTAACAGAAAAGGAATGGATGATGAAACGGGACTGAATAATTGTGTTGAAGGATTGAAGCAGGTGATGTCACTGGCAGAAAAAAAAGGGGTGGTGATACAAATGGAATTATTCAACAGCAAGATCAACCATCCCGATTACATGTGCGATAAAAGCGCCTGGGGGATTGAACTTTGTAAAAGGCTTGGTTCGCCCAATTTCAAATTGCTTTATGACATCTACCACATGCAGATCAATGAAGGAGATATCATACGCACCATAAAAGACCATCATCCTTATTTTGGGCATTACCATACGGCCGGCGTACCGGGAAGAAACGAAATAGATGAAACCCAGGAACTTTATTACCCTGCTATCATGAAAGCTATTTTATCAACCGGGTACAAAGGATATGTAGCGCAGGAATTTATTCCCACCGGAAAGGACAATGAAGCAAAGGTTTCAGCGTTGAGAAAAGCAGTGGGTATTTGTGATGTTTAAGATAGATAGTAATTGAATTGATGCAATTAATCAGGAAAATAAACTAATCATTACTTAAATAAAATTTAGAGTACAGGGGTGCTGACTTTGAACTTTAAACTTTGAACTTAATTTATGGCAAATAATACATTCGATGCAATTGTAGTTGGCTCCGGCATAAGTGGAGGCTGGGCTGCAAAAGAACTTACCGAAAAGGGATTAAAAGTTGTTATGCTTGAACGTGGACATAATATTGAACACATCAAAGATTATGTTACAAAAGAACAATGGGAATTTCCTCACCGTGGGGGACGCACACAACAAATGATCGAGGATTATCCTGTATTGCGCAGAGATTACCCTTTGAATGAAATGAACCTTAAATTCTGGGCCGAGGATAAAAAAAACCCATATACGGAAATTAAAAGATTTGACTGGTATCGCGGTTACCATGTAGGGGGAAGATCTTTGATGTGGGGAAGACAATCGTACAGGTGGAATGAATTTGATTTTGAAGCCAATGCTAAAGAAGGTGTAGCAGTGGACTGGCCTATCAGATACAAAGACCTTGCTCCCTGGTATGATTACGTAGAAGGATTTGCAGGCATCAGCGGATCTAAAGAAGGTCTGCCCGCGTTGCCTGATGGAAACTTTATGCCGCCCATGGAAATGAATTGCGTGGAAAAAGATGTATCTGCCCGGATCAAGCAGCATTATAATAATAACAGGCATATGATCATTGGCCGTGTGGCCAATATTACGCAACCACATCACGACCGTACCAATTGTCAATACAGGAATAAGTGCTGGCTGGGTTGCATGTTCGGAGGCTATTTCAGCACGCAGTCTGCTACCCTGCCTGCGGCCATGAAAACCGGTAATTTAACCCTGGTTCCCTTCTCCATTGTTACCGAGATCATTTATGATAAGGATACAAAGAAAGCAAAAGGTGTACGTGTGATCAATGCGGAAACAAAAGAAGCAACGGAATATTTTGCAAAGATCATTTTCGTGAATGCATCCACTTTAAATTCAACCTGGCTCCTTATGAATTCCGCCACTGATATCTGGCCCGGTGGTTTAGGAAGCAGCAGCGGAGAACTCGGACATAATTTGATGGACCATCATTTCCGTGTGGGTGCCAGTGGTGATGTGGATGGCTATGACGACAAATGGTATTATGGAAGAAGACCAAATGGTGTTTATGTAGTGCGTTATCGAAATCTATTTAATGACAAGAGAGATTATCTCCGTGGTTTTGGTTACCAGGGTGGTGCAAGCCGTGATGGCTGGGGCCGCGAAATTGCGGAACTCACCATTGGGGGCGATTACAAAGATGCCTTGTGTGAACCGGGCCCCTGGAAGATGGGAATGACGGCATTTGGAGAAATGTTACCCTACCATGAGAACAAAGTATCTCTTGACAAAAACAAAAAAGATTTTTGGGGAATGCCGGTTCTGGCTATTGATTGTGAAATAAAAGATAATGAAAGAAAGATGCGGATCGATATGGCCAATGATGCCAAAGAAATGCTTGAAGCCGCAGGATTAAAAAATGTACACAGCTGGGATAGTGAATATGCACCGGGAATGGGCATACATGAAATGGGAACTGCCAGAATGGGAAGAGATCCAAAAACCTCCGTTCTAAATGAATGGAACCAGGTTTGGGATTGCAAAAATGTATTCATCACCGATGGAGCGGCAATGACCTCTGCGTCCTGCGTCAATCCATCCTTAACTTATATGGCACTTACTGCAAGAGCAACAGATTATGCGGTAAGGGAATTGAAAAAAATGAACCTCTGATTATGGAAAAAGAAAAAGAAAAAGAAACAGGCAGTTCCCGACGTGATTTTATAAAAAATACAGCCATCGTTTCTGCAGGATTTTTTATTGTACCCCGGCATGTACTGGGAAGAGGATACACTGCCCCCAGCGACAGGTTAATTGTAGCGGGGATTGGTGTTGGCGGAAAAGGGGAAAGTGATATCATGAATTTTTACAAATCCGGAAAAGCAGATATAGCTTTCCTCTGCGATGTAGATGACAGAAGAGCAGCCAACTCCATTAAAAATTTTCCCAAAGCAAAATATTATAAGGACTGGAGAGAATTATATGACAAGGAATCTAAAAACTTCGATGCCGTTTCCGTTTCTACTCCTGATCATAACCATGCCGTTCAAACCCTGGCTGCCATGCAGCTTGGCAAGCATGTGTATGTTCAAAAACCACTGACACATGATATTTACGAAGCCAGGATACTGACACTTGCTGCAGAAAAATACAAGGTGGTTACACAAATGGGAAACCAGGGCGCATCCGGCGATGGTGTAAGACAATTGATGGAATGGTATGATGCCAATGTGATCGGCAATGTACACACGGTTTATTGCTGGACCAACAGGCCCGTGTGGCCTCAGGGAATTCAATGGCCCGCAACCAAGGCGCCGGTACCTAAAGAACTGGACTGGGATCTCTGGCTGGGAACCGCTCCATACAAAGATTATGTAGATAAACTGGTTCCATTTAACTGGCGCGGATGGTGGGATTATGGAACAGGCGCACTGGGTGACATGGGATGTCATATTATTGAACCTGCGTTCAGGGTTTTGAACCTTCAATATGCTACAGATGTACAGGCCAGCGTAGGATCTGTTTATGTAGATGAATTCAAGCGTGGATATTTCCCCGAAAGCTGTCCGCCTTCAAGTCATGTTACACTGACCTTTCCAAAAACAAAAAAAACAAAAGATGAAGTGGTGGTGCATTGGATGGATGGTGGCATACAACCGGAAAGACCTGAAGAATTAGGTCCCAATGAAATGTTTGGTGATGGTGGTAATGGTGCCTTGTTCATAGGAACAAAAGGAAAGATGATGTGCAGTACCTATGCTGCCAATCCAAGATTACTTCCTACATCAAAAACAGATAAGGTGAAGGTGAAGCAAAAATATGAAAGGGTGCCAGGCGGTGCAGAAGGTCATTATGCACAGTGGGTTGAAGCCTGTATTGCCGGTTACGGTAAAAAAGAAGTAAGCTCGCCATTTGAAATTGCAGGACCGGTAACAGAATCATTATTAATGGCCAACCTTGCCATCCGGGCGCACGATATCCGAAAAGCAAAAGCGGATGGAAAAGGTTTCGACTGGCCCGGAAGAAATATTAAACTGGTTTGGGATAACGATAATATGAAGGTTAGCAATTTTGATGATGTGAACCAGTTTGTGAAAAGGGAGTACAGGGATGGATATACCTTAAAATTGTGAATCAGTGATTGCGAGGTAAATACTCTTTTGAACATTAAACTTTAAACTTTAAGAAATACAATGGAACGCAGAGAAGCCGTAAAATACATCAGTCTCTTATTAGGTGGCGCAGTGGTTGGAGGTACAGGTTTTCTTACAGGATGCAAAAGTGAAACAGGAAAACCCATGGCCTGGGATGCAAATGAAATTGCCTACCTGGACGAAATTGCTGAAACCATACTTCCTCAAACATCAACTCCCGGTGCGAAGGCTGCACGGGTAGGCGATTTCATGAAAATTATGGTGAATGATTGTTATGAGGCATCAGACCAGAAGGCTTTCAGGGAAGGGATGAACAAACTGAATGAAGAAAGTACCAGGAAGTACGATATGGATTTTGTAAAGATCAACCCGGAACAACGTAAAGACCTCCTGATAGCTATTGACGCGGAAGCAAAAAAATTCCAGAAAGAAGAGGTTAATCCATTTAACGATGAAGAAAATAAAAAATCAAAAGCTGATCCCAAATATGTAAAAAAGCGAATGTCGCCTCATTATTTTACCATGATGAAACAGTTAACGCTTCTCGGATATTTCAGCTCTGAGATTGGTGCTAAAGAAGCACTTGGTTATGTGTCTGTACCCGGCAGGTACGAAGGATGCACAACCTATGAAAAAGGGAAACGCTGGGCTTAAAAATTAATTTCTATGATCTACAAGAGAAGAGCCTTCTTGAAAACTGCAGGCGTACTTGGTTCGGGTTTGTTGCTTGGCAAATATCTTACTGGCTGCAGCGCCATTTCTCGCGGCACAGACATCAATAAAAACTTTGGCATCCAGTTGTATACCGTCAGAGATGTTTTACCTGCCGATCCCCGGGGAGTGCTTACTCAACTGGCTGGATTTGGCTATAAAGAGATCGAAAGCTATGAAGGTGATAAGGGCATGTTCTGGGGAATGAAAAATACAGAATTCAAAAAACTCATGGATGATCTTGGAATGAAAGTGGTGGCCAGTCATTGCGATATTGAAAAAGACTTTGAACGAAAAGCAGCAGAAGCAGCGGAAATAGGAATGCGGTATCTGTTATCGGCCTGGATAGGCCCACAGCCCCGTATAGACGAATATAAAAAAGCCGCTGATAAATTCAATCAGCGTGGTGAGATTTGCAGGAAGCACGGGCTACGCTTTGCTTATCACAATCACGATTACAGTTTCAAACAACTTGAAGGTCAATTTCCGCAGGATGTTCTAATGAACGCAACCGGCAGTGACCTTGTAGATTTTGAGATGGATATTTACTGGGTGGTAACAGCCGGGCAGGATCCCATACAATGGATCGAAAGATATCCACAGCGCTTCAAATTATCGCACATTAAAGACCGTAAGAAAAATGTTCCTGCTTCACAGGGTGATGCATCCACAAATCTGGGAACCGGTACTATAGATTTTCCAGCCATACTTTCTGCAGCCCAACAAAATGGCATGGATCATTATCTGGTTGAACAGGAATTGTATGAAAATACCACCCCGCTGGAGGCTGCAGGAGCCGGTGCGGCATACATGAAGAAGATTAAGGTCAGCGTTTAGGTACCGGAATAGAATCTTCCAGCCTGGACGAATCTACAGGTAAACTCTGGTTTAGCTCAATGGTATTGCTCGAATCGGGCAGGTTTCCATTCACATTTTGAACTCCGGGTGTAATGGGTGAAGAAGGCACTTCGTTTTCTGAAGTATCGTTACCGCATGCCCACAAAACAGATGTCGATATAAATACGGTTACGCAAAATTTCATCCAGGTCATTTGACAATTTTATTTATTACTGCAATTTACTTACCAGATATGAAAAGCCCCGGTAGAAACCAGGGCTGCGACTACTACTATATGCTTATGAGGAAAACTCAGGGTTTAACTTTTTTCTGGTAGAGTTCCCAGTCTGTTTTTGAGGAACGCAGGATGAGCTTATTATCAGCATTCTCAAGTGTAATGTAATAATGGGTCCCTTCAATATTTGACAATTCAAACAAATCTGATATCCAGTAACCATTCTGCAACTCGTTAAGGGATGTTTGCAGTATCACCGGTAATTCAGTGAACAACATATTTCTGGTGGTAGCAATGTGCGCTCCATCTTTTGCATAAAAGGCAAAAACGTGCTGGCAATTAAGAAGGAACTGTGCTCTGTAATAATCCTTGCCAACGCTCCAGCTAACTTCTTCAGCCTGGCGAAATGAATTGTTAAACGATTCGAGAACGGCAAAACTAACCGGATCTTCTTTAACCGGCATGCTTCCTGCCATAAATGAACCCATTGACAGCAGCAGGATGAGTAAAAATTTCATAAAAATTATTTTAATGATTTATTGTTTTAATTCTGACGCAAAACTATAAATGCATGAAATTTTTATCAAGCTGTATGGTAATGGATCGTGGATTTCAGGTAATGAAATGAGATTCTTTGGCTATTGGCCGTTGGCCGCTGGCTATTGGCTTTTCTCTTTTACCAATGAAAGATCATTCAGATCAATCTGCATAGGTAATAAACCAATTTTTACTACCGCCTTCCTGCCCCTTAATTCAAGTACTACGCCTACCTGCAGGTTCTTTTTCATTTTAACCGTATCTCCTACTTTGATATCGCCTTTTACTTCTTCATATTTGGAATTCAATTGCTTTTGTTTTTTGCTTGTCACCTTCTTCTCATCCTTTGGAAATAACAGTGCAGCCATTTCTTTAACCACTTTGTTCTTATCCTCGGATTTCTTCCACTCCACTACCATTTGGCGCAATTTTCTTTCGGTATCCTTCAGGTACGCAATCCGGTCTTCTGTTACTTTGTTTTGATGCTTCAGCAATTCAACCTGCTGCTTATGTCTTTCCCGGTCAAGCACCTGTTCCATTTCCCTTTTCAACCGCTCATTCTCTTTCAGCAGGCTTTGTAATTCTTTTTCTTTTTGCTGAACTATTTGAAGATCCTGTTCGGTGCGGTTTAATAACTTATCAAGCCGGAAATGTTCTTCATCTACCAGGCCCCTGGCTTTCTGGATCAGTCTTTTATCCATTCCAATTCTTTCTGCAATTGAAAAAGTATATGAACTCCCGGGTTTTCCAACCATTAGCTTATACTGAGGCAATAATTTTTTTTCATCAAAAGCCATGGCGCCATTAATGATCCCCTGTGTTTTGTTGGCCATCACTTTAAGGTTGAGGTAATGAGTAGTCACAATACCAAATGCATGCTTCCTTGAAAGTTCTTCAAGTATTACTTCTGCAAAGGCTCCACCCAGGTTGGGATCACTGCCGCTTCCCAGTTCATCTATAAAGAACAAGGTTTTTCCATTTGCAGATTCCATAAAATGTTTCATGCTCAGCAAATGACTGCTATAAGTACTCAACTCAAATTCTATACTTTGAGTATCACCAATGTGGATCATTAATTGTTTAAAGATGCCGAATTGTGAAGATGGATGAACAGGAACTAACAATCCACTCTGCACCATCATTTGCAGGAGTCCAACAGTTTTAAGTGTCACGGTTTTGCCTCCTGCATTTGGACCACTGATCACCAGTATCCGGTTTTTTTCGTCAAGTGTTACATCAACAGGAATGGTTTGCTTTGATGACCTGCGGTTATACAATAGAAGAAGCGGATGAAAAGCTTTTACCAGATGAACATGTGCCTTATCTGCCAGCACCGGATATTCTCCCTGAATATCTGATGCCAGTACAGCCTTGCCTCTAATGAAGTCATATTCACCGGAAATGGTATGATAGCTGTTCAGCAATGTAGCATAGCGGGAGAGCTGAGCGGTCAGGGATTTTAATATCCTGTACACTTCTCTTCTTTCAGCCCCTTCCAGTTCGTATAGTTCATTATTTAATTCAATGGTTTCTTCGGGTTCTATAAAAGTTGTTCGGCGGCTGTCGCTTTCCCCATGCAGTATACCCTTCACCAGTCTTTTTTGTTCGGCAAAAACGGCCACTACCCTTCTTCCATTCATAAAGCTCTCTTCAATTTCGGCCAGGTATCCCTGCTTATTTAATTTTCCAACAACACGGTCGAACAACTTTCGCAATTCATTTCGCTTCCGGAAAAGATTCATTCTGATAGACTGGAGTTCCGGAGAAGCATTATCTTTTACGTTGCCGTTATCATCTATCACATCATTGATCAGCTTAAGGATGGCGGGTTCATAATGAATATTGGAAATTACCTGCACTAATGCGTTATAGGTTTCTTTTCGCTCTGCATCAAACCACCTGAAAATACTTTCCATGCAAATGAGTAGTTTTCTGATAGAAACCAATTCTTCTCCGGCCAGCATGGCCCCCTGAATACTCAATAGTTTTAATTCCCGGGAAAGATTCAAAACATAATCGTTAGGGAAATGGATGCTATTCATCTCCAGCTGTTTGTACTCGTGAGATTGCTTTAATT
Organism: uncultured Chitinophagales bacterium; assembly: GCA_946886475.1. Next base: position 14,371 of record CAMPIQ010000032.1, read on the forward strand.
CCCTTTCAATAAAGTCTTTTTTGGTATGTATGCGAAGTTCAGAAGCCTTTGATTTTGCATATTCGGTGCGGCATTTTTCCTTAAGCAGCATTTTGATCTTATCAAATTCTAGTTGCACCGGGGCCGAATCTGGATACAGTTTCATTTATATATAACAGGTTTTTGCAAATTTAGGCAGCCCAATCTTCTAAATTTATGCAAAAGCTTGTCCAAACAGGGTGTTAAAACTGTGATGTTGGCTTTTCCTTTTCTATATTCAGTCTGAAATTTGTCCTCCAAGTAATCGTATGATCCTTAAAACACTTTTTGGTCTTATTAGTTTCTGCACAATAGTTGCGTGTAATTCCGAAAAAAAATATAAGACAATGAGCACTTCACTTCTCAATGTACATGCCGGAGAAAAAACTGACACGGCAACTTTTGCTACAGGTTGCTTCTGGTGTACTGAAGCCATTTTTGAATCGTTGAATGGTGTTTTGAGTGTTACTTCGGGTTATACAGGCGGACATGTAAAAAACCCAACTTACAAAGAAGTTTGCAGCGGTGAAACCGGGCATGCGGAATGCGTTCAGATTGTATATGAAGCTGATAAGATCAGTTACGATGAATTGCTGGAAGTATTTTTTGAAGTTCATGATCCAACAAGCCTCAACCGCCAGGGCGCAGATGTAGGTACCCAATACCGCAGTGCGATATTTTATCATACACCCGAACAAAAAGAAAAAGCTGAATACTATACTAAAGAATTAAATAACAGCGGGGCTTATGATAAACCCATAGTAACTGAGATCGCTTCTCTTGGTAAATTTTATAACGCTGAAGACTATCACCAGGAATACTACGAAAATAACAAAAACAATAATCCTTATTGTTCTGTAGTAATAAGGCCCAAACTTGAAAAATTCCAGAAAGTGTTTGCAAAGAAATTGAAGAACTGAGCAGGTCAGCATGTTATAATAGTTAGCCTGTTTTCATTTGTCACAATATTTTACATACTGTTGTAAAAATCCAGATTTTCGCCCTGCCATTTAAGATAAGATTTAATACATATAGGTAATAACCATCCTTTGAATAAAAACATCAACAATTTAATTATCTTGTCTTCTTCAAAAATCATAAATGAAAAGCCTTTTTAGCTGCATTTTATTCCTCTTTTCTTTTTTATCAATTGCACAAAAACCAGTAATTCCAAAACTTGAAATCCTCACTTCGGGAACTAAAACCTCTCTCCGTGGCTTAAGTGTTGTGAATGATGAAGTGGTATGGGTGAGCGGCAGCAATGGCACCATTGGCAAAAGCAGCAATGGTGGTAAAGACTGGAAGTGGATGAAGGTAAAGGGATTTGAAAAATCAGAATTCAGGGATATTGAAGCGTTTGATGCCAGCACAGCAATCATTATGAATTCGAGTGATAAGGACCCGGCCTACATACTGCGTACCGCTGATGGCGGTGAAACCTGGAAAGTGGTATACGAGAACAAAACAAAGGGTATGTTTTTAGATGCCATGGAATTCTGGAATGAACATGCCGGCATAGTGATAGGTGACCCGGTCAATGGGAAATTTTTTGTTGTCAGAACCTTTGATAATGGAAGAACCTGGCAGGATGTTCCAGAACAATACAGGCCTGTTGCCGATAGTGGGGAAGCCTGCTTTGCTGCAAGCGGAACTAATGTACGGGCGCTTGCAAATGATGAAGCCATTTTTATTTCCGGTGGATTAAGATCAAGTGTGTTTATACAGGATGAGAAATTCACATTGCCCATTATACAGGGAAAGGAAACCACAGGGGCTAATTCCATTGCAGTATGGAACCGGTATCATAAAAAAGGGGCCGACCGTTTTGTGGTGGTTGGTGGAGATTTTAATCAACCTGAATCGGACAGCCTGAATTGTTTTTATAGTCTTGACCGTGGTAAAACCTGGAAAGCATCTAAAACACCACCTAATGGATACCGCAGCTGTGTTGAATATCTGGATAAAAGAATTCTGGTTACCTGCGGATTGAACGGTGTTGATTATACCATTGACAATGCCATAAACTGGAAACCTATTTCAAAAGAAGGATTTCATGTTTGCCGCATAGCCAAGATCGGCAGAACCGTATACCTGGCAGGTGGTAATGGGAAAGTGGCAAAGCTGGTTTATCCTTCGAGGTAATTTTTTACCGGATAAAAATTGCCAGTTGTTTAAAAAACAATTTTTCTAAACAGGCCCCTATTAATCTAATTGGGCATTTATTTAACAACACCAGGGAGACCGACTCTTATTACGGCTCAATAGGAGCCACTCATTGAATGATCCAAGAATTTAGATGTATGTGGCGGGTTCCATAAGAACTCTTCCTTGGTTTCCCGCACCGGATCAGTATTCATAAATCATGGTCCGCGTTTTAAAGACCAGCTTAAAGCGCTTTCAATATCTCGTTAATGGATAAACGCTTTTTATAATCCTCCTCAAAATACCTGAAGGTGACGGAACCTTCATCATTAACAATATAAACTGCCGGCACAGGCAGAAAGGCTTCCTTTGTTTGATTGTTTTCTTTCAAAAGGTCTATTCCCGCATTCTTATACCGGCCTAATGTTCTGTCGTCAACCCTGTATGCTACTTTATAAGCATTTGCGATCTTCATATCCTTATCATAAATAACGGGAAAAGAAGCTCCGGATCTGACCACGGCACTGTCAATGCCTTCCTCGCCCTGTGGCGTGATCACAACTACCTGTGCTCCTTTTGCTTTGATGGATTCCAGTGAATCCTGTAAAAGTTTCAGGTACCGGCTACAAAACGGGCACCATGATCCACGGTAAAAAACAACCACCACTTTAGACTTTTTTCTCAGATCCTTTAATACCACTTCATTCCCATTCTGGTCCATTGCTTTAAATTCAGGAGCCTTTGAATTGATAAACAATCCTTCAGGTTTTTCCTGGGCATGCAGGAATGAAATGATACAAAATGATAAAAAAAGAGATAATAATTTTTTCATACTGGTAATTCTTATTCAAATTTAAAAAGCTGTCATCATCTGAAATCAAAAGACGACCCGGATTAACAGTTCGTTGTACATGGGGCGCAATTTTGTTCAATATCAATTCCCCACAGAAATTAACCCTGATAAAAGACCTCCTGTCCTGTTTCAGGGATCTATTTAAACATAAAATATACGGCACCTAACAAAAGGCAAAAACTAATCAGGTAATTTAACTGAAATGGTTCTTTCAATACCAGCACGGCAAAAAAACTAAAGACAACAAGGGTGATCACTTCCTGCAGGATCTTTAACTGGAAAGCATTCATTCCCGAAACATACCCATGCCGGTTGGCTGGTACCATTAAGCAATATTCAAACAGGGCTATCAACCAGCTTAAGGCAATTGCTTTCCATAATGGCCAGCCTGTGTGCTTCAAATGATAATACCAGGCAAAGGTCATGAAAACGTTGGAAGCGGTAAGAAGAAGAATAGTTCTGAGCATATTTCACCCTGTCCACAGCCTTAGGAAGGAGACAGTGGTCAAATATATTTTAAAAAAGAAAACCCACTTATATAAAGCGGGTTAATAAAGATTCTATAAATAGGGTTACTCCATGACAGGCCTTCCCCGCCAAAAGCGGCGACAAGAAAATCAATTGAGGCTTCTGAAATCTACCGGCACCAGTTTGCTAACGCCAGGTTCCTGCATGGTTACGCCATAGATCACATCTACTGCACTCATGGTGGTTTTATTATGGGTGACAATGATGAACTGTGAATTATTACTGAATTCACGGATCATGTTGGTGAATTTACCAACGTTGGCATCATCGAGCGGGGCATCCACCTCATCGAGGATACAAAATGGCGCAGGCTTGATCAGGTAAATAGCAAACAGCAATGCCGTTGCCGTAAGTGTTCTTTCTCCTCCACTTAACTGACCAATGCTGCTAGGTCTTTTCCCTTTTGGCTTTGCCATGATATCGATACCTGTTTCAGCAAGGTTGTCGGGATTTTCCAATATCAGATCGCACTGGTCGTCTTCAGTAAATAAAGTTTTAAATACTTTCTGAAAATTCTCTCTCACCTGGTTAAAGGTTTCAAGAAATTTCTGATTGGCGGTTGTTTCTACTTCAGCGATGGTTTGCAGCAGGCTTTGTTTAGCATTCACAAGGTCATCCTTTTGTTCCACTATGAAGTCGTAACGTTTTTTCATTTCCTCAAATGCTTCGATAGCTGTGGGATTGACCTCACCAAGGTTCTCCAGCCGCTTTTTCATCCGGTCTGCTTTTTCCTGTAATTCTTCTACCGGAACTTCACCGGTTCTTGGTTCATCCAAAATATCTTCCAGCACTATCCTGAATTCAACATTAAGTCTTTCCTTCATTCCTGCCAGCTGGAGTTTCACTTCGTTCAACCTGTCCTTCATTTCAGAAAGCAAATGTTCTATCTGCTCCTTTTCTTTTACCTTATGCCTCAATTCACTTTCTTTTGAGTTGAGCTGGTTGCGTAAATTATAATAGGCCTGGTCAGCTTCATTTAAAATAGATTCTTCCTGTTCTCTTCTTCTCATCAATTCATATAATCCTTCTTCAATGCTCTTCAATAATTCTTCCGATGACGAGATATTCTCTGTGGTTTCCTTTAACTGAACCGTATTGCTTTCCACCTGGTTACGAAGGTCATTGAGCTGATTGCTTTTGAACTGCAATTCCTGCTTTAAGGCATTGATCTTGCTTTGTTCACGGGTAACCTGCAGATTCAGATTATTGTATTGGGTATTTATTTCGTTATACTCAATCTCTATATCATTATAGGCGGCTTCTGCTTCCTTCACTTTGTTTGAATAAGCTGAAAGGCTTTCATTCAGTTCCACCAATTCATTTCTTACTGTTTCAATTGAAGCTTGCGTCTGGTCCAGCTGACCCTGAAGGTCTTCTATACGATTGGAAGCCTGGGATTGTGACTGATGCAGGTTTTCCATTTTATTAACAATACCGAACAACTGATTATTGATCTGGAGAATTTCCTGTTCTGTCTGGCGGATAACATTCTCCTTAAGATCGGCATTGAAAGCAATTACTTCATTATGCCTTGACTGAATCTGGGATGCCAATTCGTCAACTATCAGTTTTTGCGATGCAATTTCTTCCAGTAATTTTTCAAGGTTCTTGGCACGTCCTATCTTCTTACCTTCAAACAATCCCACACTTCCCCCACTCAGTGTATAGTTGCCTTTCACATACCTGCCATGTTTTTCAAGTAAAACAAATCCATTACTGTTTTCCAGGGCAGTTTCATCATCGGCTATAAAAACATTTCCGAGTAATTGTTGGGCAAGATTCCTGTATTGGTCATCCACTTCAATTACATCGAGTGCAGCTATGCTATTAACGGGTTTGTGGTCTGCATTGTTAAGTTCCGCCTGATTCACTTTATCAAGAAGGAAAAAATTGGCCTTTCCTTTTTTATTGTCGTCAAGTAAATGAACAGCCTGTAATCCTTCAGCAAGATTGTTTACGACATAGTAATTCAGATAAGGTTCCAATACATTTTCAACGGCCGCACGGAATTCTTCCTTCACATAGATAATATCTGAAAGAATGGGCGCTGTATGATTCCAGCCAGCATTATTATGAAGGAACTTCACACTCTCAGGATAGCCTTCCATGGAATCAACCAGACTTTTCAGAAGGTCATGTTCGTTTCTTTTGGCATCCAGCTTTCTGTTCTCTCCTGCCAGCTCCCCCCTGAGGGTTTCCAGCACTTCCTGTGTCTGGAATATCTGCTCTTTTGTATGCTGGTGATGCTGTTGTAATTGCTCAAGGTCAGTTTGCCTTGACTGAAGTTGCCTGGTCTTTTCTTCCTTTTCTATTTCAAGCTGGTGGATCTGATCCTGTCTTCCAGATCTTTCTTCCTCCAGGTGAAATATGGTCCTTTGAATATTTTGAATGGAAGTATCGGCAACTGCCACTTTCTTTTCCGCATCAAACTGGTTGCGTTGTACCTGCTGGTAAGAAGAACGCAATGAATTGACCGCATTCCTGTTCTCATCCAGAACCACCCTTTTTTCATCAACCTGCGCACGAAGTTCTTCCAATTGTCCTGATAAATTGGAAAGTGTAACCTCTTCTTCGCCGATCTGCCCGCGGGTAAAACTGATACTTTCTTCAATGCCGCTGATCTGTCCTTCTGCCTTATTCAGGAATTGTGAAAGGTTTTGTTCCCTTTCTCTTAAATATTCAAGTCGTTGCGAAGCAAGGTTTTTTTCATTTTCCCTTGTACGAAGCACCTGAACAAGCTCATTGAATCCTTGCTGCAGGGTATGCAATTCGTTTTCTCTTTCAATAAAATCCACCCTTTCCTTTTCCAATGCTGCTTCTTCAGTGGCAATTTCTGCCTCAAGCGCTATTCTTTTATCCGTTTCCGATTCATTTTTTTCATTCAGTTCCCTGAAAGTAATATTGAAACCTTCCAGCGCTGCCTTGGCCAGTTCTATACTGATCTCACGGTAATCTTTTTTGATCTCAAAATATTTCTGGGCCTTCTTAGCCTGGTTCTCCAGCGTTTTTAACTGGTTATTGATCTCGAAAAGCAGATCCTCGATACGGGCCAGGTCCTGTTCTGTTGCATCAAGTTTTTGTTTTGCCTCTTTTTTACGCGTTTTATAAATGGAAATACCCGCTGCCTGCTCAAGCATGCGCCTCCGGCTATTGTCCTTATCCTTGATCAGGTCATCTACCATTCCAAGTTCAATGATGGCATAACTATCCGTTGAAACACCCGTGTCCAGGAAAAGGTTCTGAATATCTTTCAGACGGCAACTAACATCATTGAGGCGGTACTCGCTTTCCCCGTTTTTATAAAACTTGCGGGTAATGGTGATGGTATTGAATTCTGTGGGAAGAAGATTCTTGGTATTTTCAAAAGTGAGGCTCACTTCGGCAAGACCGCTGGCACTTCTCGTTTTAGAGCCATTGAATACCAGGCTCTCCAGGTTTTCCGACCGCAAATGGGAGATCTTTTGTTCCCCTATTACCCATCTTATGCTATCTACAATATTACTTTTACCGCAACCATTAGGGCCAACGATACCGGTGATGTTTTCATCGAAGCTAACAAGGGTTTTATCAGCAAAGCTTTTGAAACCCTTGATTTCCAGAGATTTTAGTCGCACTTCTACAGCTTTTTGTGACGGGCAAAGATAACGGAATGAAGCCATAGTGTTAATTGTTTTGAAGCCGGGCAGGGCCAGTTTATTCCCAATTTTTACACAGCACGGGAGTGTTTGAAAATTGGCTGGGAATGTTTTTTTGTTATCTTGAACCCGAATCAAAAAATCAACACTGTTTATGACGATCATTGTTCCTACCGACTTTTCTCAGGTTTCAAACAATGCCGCGCGTTATGCGGCTCAGATGATCAAGGGCCAATATGAAGTGAGCCTGCTGCTTTACCATGTGTACGATAAGGCTTCGGAAGCCAAAGAAGCGGCCTCCCTTATAGACAAATTGAAGACGGAATTACAATCGGACACTTATATAAAAATTGAGACACGACTTGATGAAGGTGGTGATATGATCGATGGACTTGAACGCATGGCAAGACATACGGACGCCCAACTTATTGTAATGGGCAATACGGGCCAGTCGAAACTTTCTGAAGTTTTCCTGGGCAGTAATACCCTTAAAATGGTTGAAAGAAATGTTTGTCCGGTTTTGATCATTCCGCCTTCTGCCCAGTTCACGCAGGTAAAAAATGTATGTCTGTTATCTGATTTTAAAGATGTTGAAACCAGTATCCCTCATGTTCCCATCAGGAATGTGCTGAAGATATTTAACCCCCATCTACATATCATTAATGTGAATAGCGACCATTATGTATCCCTGACGGAAGAATTTTTAAAGGAGAGAAGCAGGTTGCTGAACATGTTCAATGAATTCAACACTGAATTTTATTTCATTGGAACTTATGATCTTCACGAAACAGCGCAAACCTTTGTTTCTGATAAAAACATTGACATCCTGATCACCATCCCAAGAAATCATTCCTTCTTCGACAGTATTTTCAAAACAAGCAATACCAAGAAGCTGGTGTATGAAAGTGCGATTCCGATACTGGCAGCGCATGAATAAAAGAAGCTGTAAGCTGTGAGCTGCTTCCTGGCCGCTCACAGCCTGTTATTTACTTCAACACCTTAGAATTTCTGCAGCACTGATAAGCAGATAACTTTAAAATCACACGAAGCCCGCAGTTCGTAATTTCCTCCTATTTCCTTTCTTACACTTCATTGCCTATTTTTACATAAATCGTTTACGTTTTTTGCAAACGCGCAAAAGATCAAAGCCCCAGGGCTCAAGGCTCGTGGCTTATTTCATTATGAAAAACATTAAGATCATAGAAGTTCCTTCAGAAATTGGTGCAGGCACAAGGGGAGCCAGCCTGGGTATTGAAGCCATTAAGATAGCTGCACTGGATTTTATGAGCAATTTCTTTATTCATTTTCCTTCTGAAAAGGTTGCTGTTGAAAACAAATTATTATACGAACCAATTGAGTCGCCTTATGCAAAACGTATCAAGGGCATTGCTGCCATGTATGAAAAAGTAAGTAAGGCAGTAGCCGATTCAGTAAAAAATAATTTCTTTCCAATGGTGATCAGTGGCGACCATTCCATAGCAGGAGCCACGATAGCCGGGATAAAAATTGCAAAACCCAAAAGCAAGCTGGGTGTTATATGGATAGATGCTCATGCCGACCTTCATACTCCTTATACCACTCCATCGGGAAACATGCATGGTATGCCGCTGGCTATAGCCATCAATGAAGATAATCTGGAAAGCGCAGTGCATGAACCCGATACCGAGACGGTGAAGCAATGGAATTATTTAAAAAATATCGGTAAGATCGCTCCCAAGGTATTGCCTGAGGACATTGTATATATTTCGCTGCGTGATTTTGAAAAGGAAGAAAAACACCTGATAGAGAAGTATGGTATCAAAATGATCACCACTAAAGAAGTAAGAAGCAAGGGACCTGAAAATATTGTAAGAGCTGTGACCAGGTATCTGAGCGACTGCACTGATATTTATATTTCACTTGATGTGGACAGCCTGGATTCTTCCATTAGCAAAGGAACCGGCACACCGGTAAGTAATGGCCTGAAAGAGCGGGAAGCTGAAGACCTGATCAGTAAGCTGATGCAAAGCAGGAAAGTTTGTTGCTTTGAGATTACAGAAGTAAATCCCACCCTGGATAAGGAAAACCTGATGGCGGAGATTGCATTTAATATTCTCCAACGGAGTGTGAATGTGTTGATGATGAGTTGAAAGCCGCATCCCTTTTTTCCAAAGGGGAAATCTTAAATTTTCCTGTTTACAGAAACACCATGACCGGAATAAAAGTTATTATGGTGGAGGGATCATCATTTGATTCAAACATCACACAATTGTTCATTTTTTTCTGGCAATGATCCACTGAAATCCGATTCCGTAACTGAGATATTTTATATCACCATCATCTGATGAAATTCCAACCTCCGGTCTTATTGCCCATTTACGAAGATCCGTACTGAATCCTGCACCAAGGCTGGCTCCAAGAAATACGTTGTTGTCTGAATCATAACCCCATAAATAATCCATTTTCATAGCGAGGGAAAGATCCACTTTCTTTTTTCTGTTGGTTACCGAAAAGATCATCTGCGGAGTAATGCTGTTTACTCTGGTTTTGTGTTTATTCCCGTCATAAAATGAACTTACGCTATAGGTACTAAAAGGCATCATGACAGAAAAATATTCCGGGGCCACAGCAAACTTTGGAATAAAACTGAAATAATGGGCGCCGGTAAGTTTGCCATCAAAATGTGGTGTAAATACCAGACGCTCGTAACGTAATTTCAGGTCAAATCGGTCGGTAAAACCATAACCTGCCCGGAACCCATAGTTACGGTTACTGTTCTCAGTACGGCCATAGCCATGCCTGTCGTATTTTGTTACAAAACCGGAAACTTCCGTATGGCCCTGTTGAAGCGTTCCTGCTTTTTCATACTGGTTATTCACTGGCAGCAGGCTAACACAGGATGGCAGGCACATGATAGTAAATGCAATTACTGTCATTATCATATTCTTCATGAAATAATTTTCACCAAAAATATAAATGGGCCTGTCTCTTTGTGAATTGAATTTTACCTTAACAATTCATTTAATTGCAGAATTTACCAATGCAGTGATGAACGGTTTAATATGAAGGATGAAGTAGAATTCTGAATGTAAAAGACCATCTCAGGCCACTGTATCATTTAAAAATCATGGTAAATGTTTTCCAAAGAAGTGATCAGACCTATGGTGAAAAAATGCTCATTTTGTTTGCTTAGCCGGTTAACCATTATCCTCTTACCTCCCATTAACTCTATTCTCATGTTCATTGCCGGATTCAGGATCCACCCCAGTTGAACGGAAGTAAATGAAAAATTGGTTTTAATGCCCTGAAGCATTGTATGCCCAAACATATTCAGCCCCTCTTCTCCACCCCAAAGGTCAGTTCCATAATTGTGACCGTCAAAATTCCTGCCTGTTACTGCCACAACACTGTGCAGGCCTCCATACCATCTTTTATTTGTGTAATGGATCTGGTTCACCATTTCATAAAAATTAGCGCCAAGCGGGTGGGCCAGCGCCTGGTTGTAATGTGTATAATTCTGGCTGGTTTTACGATGCCCGTAACTGTAGGGCCGTGCCGTATTTAATTCAAATCGATAACTTATTCCTTTAAGTTTAAAAGGATCGCTGGTCCATAATCCTAATTGAAATCCATACTTGTTATTGAGATGTTGTTGCCTGCTCCTTCTTGTTGCCCCAAAATTAAAATCATCCATCATCACCTGGCCGTATAAAAATGTTTTATTACCAGCCTGGAATTTGATGTTCATTCCAAATAAGGAATTATCGGGAGAATTCAGTGAGTACTGTGCTGTTTTTAAGAACAATAAAGGATGCAGGTAATGTAAATCAAATCCCCTTTTACTGATACTGTCCTCACCCTGCCATACAACTGATTCAAAAAGGCTAACCTGCCATTTCTTACCCAGGAGGGCAGTTGCATAATGCATGGCGGCAAATTTGCGTTGATAACGGTCGCCAATGCTGTACCGGGGATTGGTCAGTTGCAGATATAAAGCTGAGTAACGGATGCGCTTAAACGTAAAATCCATTCTCAGGTATGGATAATTAAATGAATTATCAGAAAGCAGGAGGCTGCGGTATCCATCGCCAATAAAATTTTTTCCATACCCCAGGATGGCTGTAAAATGAGAGGAAGCTTCAAAGCCTATGGCAGCACCTGATCGCGAATAATCATAACTGGCATTGCCGAGGTAACGCGAATTGGCATACCCTGGAATTACAAATTCATTATTGCGGATAACGGAATCTATCCACCCTGTAAATCTTGTTTCGTTTTCAATGAATGAGGACTCAAAAAAAACCTTGCTTCCGGCACGGCCTTTGAGCCTTACTCCCCTCGATGACTGAAATAGAGACGCATCTGTCTTATTGCTCCTGCCAACAGCAAGGGATAGTATGGGATCTACAAACAGCTCAAGATTGTCTTCCCTGTATTCTATCAAATGGCTGTTAAAAATGCGTTCACGGAATTTTTGCTTTCCTCCTTTTATTTTCATGGATAAAAGCAGATAATTATTGGAACCAACCGTATCAGCCTTATGCAGGGATGATATCAATATGGGTTTCAATGATGTAAATCGCGAGGAATCTCCCGTACCAATGCTATTGATCTCCCGGGTATACCAGTTATTAAGTGGCACCAGTTGTGAAAGCGCCTGATTGCTTATGAATAATATAAAAATGAATAGTTTTTTTTTGAACAAGGGACTGGCATTTATGGCTTATGAATATTTTTTGATGCTTTTAGTATGAACCGTATAAATCTTTGCAAGCGAATGTATGGATGGTACCTATAAAAACCATGTTTTTTAATTCCGGCAACGGATTTTATACCTGTAATTTTTTATCTCAGTTGAATCAAACAGATCAGTTAGAGATTGATTAATTATATCGGTGAAAACACCAAATAGTATTTTTGAGAACAACATTTGTAACCATAACCAAAAATATGTCAACTACCTACGATGTGATCATTATTGGGGCAGGTGCATCCGGACTGATGGCCGCCCGGGAACTGGTACTGGCAGGAAAATCTACCCTGGTAATTGAGGCCCGCAACCGGGTGGGTGGACGGATTCAAACCAATTATGAACCGGGATTTGAATTACCGGTAGAATCGGGAGCTGAATTTGTTCATGGTGAATTGAAGCTTACCCGAATGCTTCTCAAAAAAGCCGGGATTGATCAATATGAGGTGAAAGGTGATGTCTGGCAAAAGCAGGATGGTAGGCTGGATCAGCAAAAAGATTTCATTGAAGACTATTCCAAACTGGAAAAACAATTAAGGAAGCTAAAAAGCGATTTGCCTGTTGCACAGTTTATTGAAGCATATCTTCAGGATGACGGGTTTAAAGA
>CAMPIQ010000033.1 GCA_946886475.1 uncultured Chitinophagales bacterium
TTCATCTGTTCCTTGTTCTTTTCCCGGCCATGCCGCAGCTTGGCCATTCGAGGGCTACAGATCTTATATATCGAAAGCCATTCATTGGCATGGCCCTACAAACCAACATGGAAATAACTTCATCCTTCCTTGTTCCTTGTTCATCTGTTCCTTGTTTTTTTCCCGGCCATGCCGCAGCATGGCCATTTGAGGGCTACAGATCTTATATATCGAAGGCCATTCATTGGCATGGCCCTACAAACCAACATGGAAATAACTTCATCCTTCCTTGTTCCTTGTTCATCTGTTCCTTGTTTTTTTCCCGGCCATGCCGCAGCATGGCCATTTGAGGGCTACAGATTTTATATATCGAAGGCCATTCATTGGCATGGCCCTACAAACCAACCTGGAATAACTACGTAATTCCTTGTTCTTCTATCTTCCTTGTCCGGGGGCAAACGGAAACTTAAGTTGTTTATAGTACTCCAGACTTTTAGAAGGTTTTTCATATTTGGCGGGTATGGGCATTTTCGAAAATGTCTGGAAATATAATAAGCAGGCATCTCTCCACCAGATGGCTTCTTCCACCTGTATATTTAATAGCATCTGTACATGACGGAACCTTTCTTCATCCATCTTTCCCTGTATTTCATTCCATTGTTTACGCATGGCCCTTACCGAATCCACTCCAGTATGGTATTTATAACAAAGTTCCTCCCATAATGTTCTGCCGGATCTCATTTTGAAATCCCAGGGTACATGGTGAAACCATAAAAGATATTTTTCTGGACAGGTATTCATGTCGCTGAAAATCTTTCTTACTTCCGGGGCATATTGGGAAAGGGCATCACTTCCTGTTTTTGTTCTGTCGAATCCAATACCTTTTTCATCTGCACGGTGGTAATACACGGGATTCCAGTCGGCTCTTCCGGCATTGTTAACCCAGGGAGCAGGACCATAGTGATGTCCCGTACCCATAATGTGGTGAAGTCCCAGGGGTGTCATATAATTTACAGCCGTTTCCCAGGAGCCCATCATGATATTTTTGATCACAGTTGTTGTTGCCTCATCAGCATCAAATGTTTGTTTCACCCATTCATCTGCAATTTGTATTGCGGTGAGATCATGATCCCAGGCCAGCCTTCCAAATGCGTACCAGTTGGATTGTCCAAATAAATGCCCCGTCCAGTTGCGGTCACTGCCAATATTGGCAACGCCTGCAATTCCTGTAATGGAGTAATGATGAAGGCTGCCGTCAATCACTTTAGCTACGGTGGAACCTTTACCTTTTTGCCAGGTGTCAGATTCCAGCACTTCTTTGAACATGGGTGATTCATAAACCAAATGTGTTCCCTGTCCCAGGTATTCCTGTGTGATCTGGAATTCCATCATCAATGGTGTTTGTGGCATGGCGCCGAATAATGGAGAGAAAGGTTCCCTTGGCTGAAAATCAATGGGCCCGTTTTTTACCTGTATCAAAACATTCTTTCTGAATTTTCCATCCAATGGTTTGAATTCATTATATGCCTGTTTAAAGCGGTCTTCCGGTGTATCATTACTATACACAAATGCCCGCCACATGATGATGCCACCAAATGGAGCAACAGCATCGGCAAGCATATTGGCTCCATCTGCATGGCTCTTTCCATAATTCTGTGGTCCCGGTTGCCCTTCCGAATTTGCTTTTACAAGAAAGCCACCGAAATCAGGGATCAGTTCATAGATCTCTTTTGCTTTATTGTTCCACCATTGCCGCACCGTATCATTAAGCGGATCTGCTGTTCTTAATTTCCCTGTTTCCATTGGTGCGCTGAACCTTGCAGTGAGATAAACCTTAATGCCATAAGGCCTGAATGCATCTGCAAGGGCCTTTACTTTCAACAGGTAGTTTTCTGTAAGTACCAGCGCATTGGCATTTACGTTTGTGAGTACGGTTCCATTGATACCTATGGAGGCGTTGGCCCGTGCATAATCTATATAGCGTTTGTCAATATAGCCTGGCAGGGTATGCCAGTTCCAGATGGAGTTTCCCGCATATCCTCTTTCCACATGGCGATCAGGGTTGTCCCAATGATTCAGTATCCTGTGCATGATCCCGGGGATGCTTGTAATGTCCAGGTTCCTGATGTCCTGCTGCGATTGTAACAACCTCAAAAAATGATAAACGCCATATAGCAGTCCTGCATCATTTTGAGCAGTGATCAGCGTAATATGTTTTCCAAGCGCATTGATTGTTCTGATATGAAAACCTTCTTTGCCCAGCGTATCATAATCAAAATCGGCTTCCACCAGCACGCCTGAAGCACGTGAATACACAATTACTGAGCCATGAGAAACCGCTCCATCTACACTGATCTCTTCATCCAGCAAACCATGCAAGCCATTTTTTAATTCTTCTTTGGCAACAGTAATGGAGGGTGATGTTCCATAAAAATGCAGCCTGTTAATGTTTGTACGGTATTGCTGTAGTATCGCTTCATTGCTGATCTTGTTATACCGGAGCCAGAGCCCGTAACCATCTTCAGCATAACAAAAAGAATGAAAACAAACCAGTATAAGCAAGGCATATATATTCTTCATATAGGAGCTAAAAATTTATTTTTTATTTTTTAAGGAAGATGCCCTGATGATCAATTCGGACCTCAGGATGATGGTATTGGTATTTTGAATGGTTGATTCACCATTCAAATGGCCTATCAGGTGCTTTGCTGCAACTTCGCCCATTTCATATCCGGGATAGTTGATAGTGGTAAGATTGGGTTCAATTACTCTTGAAACGGGATCATTATTAAATCCTGCAAAGGCCATGTCTCCGGGAATTTTTATTCCCTTTTGTTTTAGTGCGGTCATGCATCCTATGGCGCCATTATCATTAGCCACAAAAACACCATCCGGTAATTTTTTCATGGAAAGGATCTGTTGGGCAGCCAGGCTTCCTGATTCCTGGCTAAGGTTACCAATGATCAAATGGTCATCCTGGAATTTTATCCTGTGTTCTGCAAGTGCCTTTTTATAACCCTTCAGCCGGTCTACATAAACATTCTGTTGCAGGGGTGCGGTGATGTGAACTATTTTTCTGCATCCCTGTTCAATTAAATGTTTCGTTACATCATATGCTGCCTTCCTGTTGTCAATGAGGATACTTGTGCTGCCGGCATGTTCCATCACCCTGTCAAAAAAAATAACAGGTATGTTCTTTTTAAAGAAAGATTCAAAATGAGATAATTCTTCCGTGTCGTAGGCAAGGGAAACCAATAATCCGTCCACACGGTTGTTGAACATGGTTCTGGCATTGGCCGCTTCTTTTTCAGATGCTTCTGACGACTGGCTAAAAATTAAATTATATCCATGGGCATTGGCAATATGTTCAATGCCTGATATTACCGACGACATAAAATGGCTGTTGAGCCTGGGTACAATAACACCGATCGTATTTGTTTTCCGGTTGCGCAGGTTGCGTGCAAAATGATTGGAGCGGTAACCTGTTTTTTCTGCCAGGTCAAAAATCTTCTTTTTGGTTTTTTTACTAATGCCCGGATGATCCTGCAAACCGCGGCTGACGGTAGCAGGAGAGATGTTTAATTTTGCAGCGATATCATATATGGTAACTTCTTTTCCGTCGGACATCAGGTTATTATTTATTCGGAAGAAATGATCAGCTTATTTTTTTTATGGAAGATTTTCTGATTACCAGCTCAGACCTTACAATAATAGTATTTGTTTGGTGGATGTTGCTGATACCCTTTAAATGATTGATCAGGTTTCGTGCTGCAATCTCACCCATGTCAATTCCCGGATAATTGATGGTGGTAAGCGCCGGTTCTATCAGTTTGCCGATGGCGTCATTATTAAATCCAACTATTGCGATATCATCCGGAATGTTTATTCCGTTTTCTTTCAGTGTGCGCATGCAAACAGCAGCAACAAAATCATTGGTAATAAAGATGCCGTCGGGCAAAGGATCCATTCTCAGGATCTTCATTGCTGATTCGACCCCTGCTTTTTCACTAAGGTCATTTATCAGCAAAAGATCTTCCTCAAATGCCATCCCATGATCGAATAAAGCATCCCGGTATCCTTTATAACGCTGTGAATAAACATTTCTTTTCAGACTCGAGGTTACGTGTGCAATTCTTTTACATCCCTGTTCAATAAGATGAGAAGTAGCAATGTAACCACACTTTGAATTATCAATGATAACCACGGTATTATTTCCATCCTGTTCCACACGGTCAAAGAACAGAACAGGTACGCCTTTTTCTGTGAATGGTTTGAAATGATCAAGATCAGTGGTATCAAATGATAAGGATGCGATCAGTCCATCCACTCTTTTATTAAACAGGTTCTTGGCATTTGATGCTTCTTTCTTATAGCTTTCAGATGAGTGGGCAATGATGAGATCATAACCTGCTTCTGTGGTTATTTTTTCAATACCGGCTAAAACTGAAGTAATGAAATTACTGTTCAATTCATGTACGATCACCCCGATGGTATTGGTTTGCTGTTGGCGCAGGTTCCTGGCAAAATGATTGGAACGGTACCCCAGTTCATCCACCATATCAATAATTCTCTTCTTTGTTTTCTTGCTGATGGCGGGGTGGTCCTGTAGTCCGCGGCTTACAGTGGCCGGCGAAATATTCAGCTTTCTGGCAATGTCGTAAATAGTCACTTCTTTGGCCTTTCTCATACAATCGCTTACATGTTGATTGATAAAGCTAAAATAAATTTATTTTAAAAAAAATTATGTAATCGGTTGCATAATTAAAAAATGTCTTTAAATTAGACTCCGGAACGAGGTTTTTTCTGACTTGCTTAATGAAAAAAACGAACGTATGCTGCTTTATAATGAGGATCTTTTATTTACTACCGCCAGGGTAAATTTTAATTCCATACACACCCGGCGCATTTCCCAACTCTTACCTGATATCAGCAGCGCAAACATTCCCCCGAAAGAAAACGCAGGCACCTGATTGGTTGCCATACCCTGTTTTTGAATTCAATTTTCCTTAAAACCATTTGTTGATTATTAAAAAATGAACCAAAAACATTAGTTATGAAAATTCCGGTTACGCCAATTCTGCCAAAAGCGTCAACCTTGTCCAACCTGCTTTTGGAAAAAGTAAAGGCAATAGCATTGCTTTTATTCTCTGCATTTTTGGTTTTGAATGTTTACGCTCAAAACAATATGTTGGTGAAAGGCCGCATCACCAATGAAAAAGGACAAGCAGTGGCCAATGCTTCAATTGTAGTTAAAGGAACCATGCAGGGAACTACCAGCAATGCCAATGGAGAATATCAGATCACTGCTCCTTCCAATGGCACACTGGTGATTTCTTCAGTGGGTTATCCATCCAAAGAAATTCCTGTAAACGGACAGGCAGTTCAAAACCTTACTATCACTATGTCCGCAACGGACATGGAGAACATTGTGGTTGTTGGTTATGGTACCCAGCGTAGAGAGGCTATAACCGGTTCGGTGGCATCAATTAATGGGGAAGAAATGCGTGAAGTTCCGGCCCCCAATATCTCTCAGGCATTACAGGGCCGTCTGGCCGGTGTGGAAATGTCGCAAACTTCAACACGTCCTGGCGCTACCATGCAAATACGGATCAGGGGTATACGTTCGCTCAGTGCAGACAATAACCCTTTGATTGTTTTGGATGGTATTCCTTTTATGGGTTCACTGGGCGACATCAATCCAAATGATGTAAAGAGTGTAGAGGTTCTTAAAGATGCTTCCGCTACGGCCATTTATGGTTCACGCGGCGCAAACGGTGTTATACTCATTACTACTGATAAAGGCACCAGAAGCGGTAAGCCGCAGATAAACTATAATGCCTACCACGGAGCGCAAACAGTTTTTTCAAAATATCCCATGATGGACGGTCCTGCATTTACAGCACTTCGTGCTGCAGCAGGCCAATACACAAATGGGCAGGATGAATCTGATGATATCAATACCGACTGGCAGGATCTGTTTTATAAAACCGGTGTTGTATCAGATCACAACGTGAGCCTTTCAGGCGGTACGGAAACCGGCAACTATAATTTCGGTATCGGTTATTACCTCAATCAGGGCGTTCTTCCCACTCAGCAATATGAGCGCTATTCATTCAGGGGCTCACTTGAACAGCAGGTGGGAAGACTGTTTCGTTTTGGCTTTACAACCTATAACAACTACAACCAGAGTGAGGGTAACCAGGTAGGCTTATACAATACCCTGAGCATGACACCTATTTCCAATCCTTATAATCCCGATGGTACACTCAAAAGATCTGTCCGGATGATATTGGACAACCAGTTTGTGTATACCAGGGAAGTGGTGGAAAGGTTAACTGAAAATGACCAGTGGCTAAATGAAAACCGTGGCTTCGCTTCTTACAATGCCATATACGGTGAGGTAAAAGCTCCGTTCCTGGAAGGATTAAAGTACAGGGCAAACCTTGGCCTTGATTATATACAGTTGAATGGTGGTGTTTATACAGGGCAGGGTGTGGGCGACGGGTTGAATCCAAATACCATATCATCTGCTTCTGTTGATAACAGGAACACCTATCACTGGACGCTTGAAAACATCTTAAGTTTCGACCGGAATTTTGCCGGTAGACATAGTGTGAATGCAGTGGCTTTGTATTCCATGGAGCAAAGTAAATATAACAGGTCAAACCTGTCGGCGCAGGACATACCTGCCGATGCTTTTCAATTCTATAATCTTGGACAGGCATCAGGACAGATAACTGTAAATCCTGCCAATCAGGATTATCAGTTATGGGGACTCATGTCAGTAATGGGCCGAGTGATGTATGCCTACGACAATCGCTATATGATCTCGGCAACTGTGCGTTCAGATGGATCTTCCCGTCTGGCTGAAGGACATAAATGGCATACCTATCCAGCAGTATCTGTTGGATGGAATATAGCCAAAGAGTCCTTTATGAAAGAAGCAGGTTTTATCAATACGCTTAAACTGCGTGCAGGATTAGGACAAACCTCAAACCAGGCCATCGCTCCCTATTCCACCCTGGGATTATTGAGTACAAGGCCATACAATTTTGGTCCCTCCAGCTATGGCACAGGTTATTATGTTTCACAACTTCCAAATGAAGATCTGGGATGGGAATTTTCAAAGACATTGAACTTCGGTCTTGACTTTTCTATCCTGAGCAATCGTCTTTCCGGAACCATTGAGTATTATATAACCAAAACCGAAGACATTCTTCTGGGTCTTGGTTTGCCTCCAACATCCGGTGTAACAGGCTACACGGCCAACATCGGATCTACCGAAAACAAAGGAATAGAATTGAGCCTGAACGGTACCATTATCGATAATATGAACGGCTGGACCTGGGACGCCGGGATAAATTTCTATGCAAACCGGAACGAACTAACATCACTGGCTTCCGGACAAAGCAGGGATGAGGCCAACTGGTGGTTTGTAGGACATAACATCAATGCTATTTATGATTATAACCGGATAGGGTTATGGTCCACTGCAAAGGATAGCGCTGAAAACTATATGAATATCCTTGAACCGGGTGGAAATGTTGGTATGATAAAAGTGGAATATACCGGAGCTTTCAATCCTGATGGAACACCAGTAAGGGCTATCGGTCCTGCCGACAGGCAGGTAATTGATGTTGATCCCGATTTTCAGGGCGGCTTTAATACCCGTGTTGCTTATAAAGGATTTGACCTGGGCATTGTGGGTGTATACAGGAAAGGTGGCATTCTCTTTAGTTCCATACATGGTTCAAGTGGCTATCTGAATCTGTTGAGCGGACGAAGAAATAATTTGGATGTGGATTACTGGACGCCGGATAATACCGGTGCAAAATATCCCAAACCAGGCGGCATCATCAGTAATGATAATCCCAAGTACGGCTCCACGCTCAGTTATTTTGATGCATCTTACCTGAAGGTGCGCACAATATCGCTTGGCTACAACTTCAGTCAAAGCCTGATAAAAAATGCAGGAGTTAATCTGCGGATGTACTTCACTGTTCAGAATCCATTTGTATTCTTTTCTCCATTCCATAAAGAATCCGGTCTGGATCCCGAAACCAATTCGTTTGGAGATCAGAATGTGGCATCTGCAGGAGCCATCAGTCAAAATCAAAATCTGCAGAGAAGATTACTTATCGTGGGATACAATACCCCATCAACCCGGAATTATATTGTTGGTGTTAATCTGACATTTTAATACATACAAATATGAAACATATAACCATAAAATATTTTGCTGTAACAGCAGGCTTCATGCTGTTATTCTCAGGATGCAAAAAAATACTGGATGAAAAACCAAGAAGTATTTATGAACCCGGTTTCTTTAAAACAGAAAAAGGAGTACTGGGCGGCATCACTTCCCAATATGCACACCTCAGATACATTTATGGCCAGCCTTATTTTTATAACACCCTGGAAACAGGTACCGATGAATATACCTGGGGACAAAGCGCTGATGCAAATTTCAAGGATGCGGATCTCAGCGGCGTGGGCAACCTAACGCCAACCAGTAGCCGCTCCGATGTATTATGGGGAACTGCTTTTTCTAATATCAATACCGCAAGCGGCATCATTGAAAATGCAGAAGCTGTGGGTTCCATACCTCCTTCGCTGATTGCTGAAGCCAGGTTCTTCCGCGCTTTTGATTATTTTCTGCTGGTTCAAACATTTGGTGGCGTTCCATTAGACCTTGGAGCGGGAGCGTTGAAATTCAATACAACACCATCCCGAAAATCGGTGCGCAATACAGTACCTGAAGTTTATACCAAAGCTATATTTCCTGATTTGCTGATTGCAGTAAATGAATTACCCGCCGCACCCCGTGTAACCGGTGGGGCCACAAAAACACTTGCACGCCTCTACCTTGCAAAAGCTTATCTCACTTACGGATGGTGGCTGCAAAACCCGAATAATATCCCCACCTATCCTGCATCAGACAGAGTGGATCCCGATGGTCATAATGCTCAATGGTATTTCCAGGCGGCGTATGATATGGCCGTTCAGGGTATTGATAATCCAGGTTCATTTGGTTTAACGGAAACCTTTTATGATCTGCATGTAGGTGGTAATGACCGCAACAAGGAAATGCTCCTGTATGCGGACCATACCCAGGAAAGTGAATTTTATAATGGAGCCTGTCTCAATTGTTTTGATTCTGAAAATGGAAATGGCAGAAACGCTGCTGTATGGATGGTAACCTGGAACTACACCGTTATAAGGAGTGCTCCAAATCCTGATGGTACAGGTACAGCAGTAAGTTCTGTACAGCGTGAGGCCACACAGGCACTTGGCCGGCCTTATATCCGGATGGCACCCACTATCGGCGCGGTTACAAATACCTTTGCCGACAAAACACTTGATTCACGATACGACGGAACATTCAGTACCGTTTACCGGGGCAACTGGCCCAAAGGTGGAACTGCAAACACAACACTTTACAATGCCAATGACATGCCGGTAACTCCTGGTCAGCCCATACTGAGTTTCCTGGAATATGAATCACAGGCAGCTGGTATCGTTTATCCTTCAGGGGCGAATTTTCCCGGCAAAACTTCTAATAATGTGGGCGCGGGCGTATTGCCAGGAAGGGCCGATTTTGTGATATCTCCAAGAGGTATCAGCAGGATCGTATTTCCAGGCCTTTGGAAAATGGGCGTGCATCGTACCGATAACGGTAACGGTCTCGGTCAGCCGAATGCCACAAGCACCCGTCCATTTAAGATCGCTAAATTCTCCGAGCTTTATTTTATAGCTGCCGAAGCAGCTGTTAAGGGTGCCATTCCACAAGCAGGTAAAACTGCCCGGGATTTGATCAACGTAATTCGCGCAAGGGCGGGGAAATGGAAATTCTCCAATAAGAACAATACTGTTTTAGTTGCTGACAACAGCGCTGCTATGGTTGCTGCCACTCCGGTAACAATAGACATAAATTATATTCTTGAAGAACGTTCACGTGAATATTTCGGAGAAGGCCACCGCTGGTTTGACCTTGTACGCACCCAAAAATGGAATGAACTGGCCGGCAGCTATGAGATTGGCGGCACTGCATATGGAAACCATACACCGCAACTGGTAACCCGGACCATTCAGCCGCATCATTACCTGCGACCCATACCACAGGGACAAATTGATGGAATGGAAGGAACGGCAGATGAAAAATCAAATTACCAGAACCCGGGATATAACTAAGAAGATTACAAAATATTGAATAATGAATATTGATTGAAGAAATGGCAGATCAGATAGTTTTGTTTTTCCTCAGGGCAATATTGACAAAATGAAAATGCAATAAGGAAATATTGGAAAGAAAACCATGCAATAGCATCTTCTAATATTTTCCGAAAGATTAATTACAAAATTGATTATGAAAATTGGGCACCCGGTGTTGATTCCGTTCGTAGTGGCAATAGGCACGCTCATGTCCTGTAAAAAGAACAGTGACCCTGATCCGGTTCCTGTTCCCGGAACAACCATAGATACCACAGGCCCACTTAAAACCACAGCTTCTTTCCCAATTGGTATGGCAATTGATTATGAGCTGTTCAAAAACAATGCATCATATAAAAACCTGGTGGTACAGGAATCTGACCAGGTGAGTTTTACTTACCACATGAAGCATGGTGCCATTGCAAGAGATGATGGCAGCTTTGATTTCGCAAAGGCAGATGAAATGGTGCAACTTTCAACCGCTGCAGGATTAAAGATTTTTGGGCATACACTGGTCTGGCACCAGAACCAGAACGGCAACTACCTGAGGTCTCTTACAACAGGCGCACCAGATCCCAATGCTCCGAACCTTTTTGCCTATGGTGATCTTGAAGCCGGCACCGGTACCACAGGTACAGGCAGCGCGTTGTTTACAGGATGGAATGTTTTGATTGGAGGTTCTGCAAGTGGAAGTTATTCAGCGGTTGCCGGGAATGGCAGCAGTCGTGCCATGCAGGCAACAGTAAATACGGCTGGAACAAATGCATATGATATGCAGGCAATTGGCCCGGAATGGCAGGCAGTAATTGGTGAGCAGTATAAAGTGAGCATAGATATCAAAGCTTCTGCAGGAGGAGGAAAGGTGCGACTTGTAAATCAGAATAGCCAGTACCAGCAATTCGAGATCACCCCCACCACCACATGGGAAACCTATAACTGGGTATTGACAGCTCTTGAAAATTCGCCATCCTTCAGGCTGAATTTTCCAAATGCAGGCGTTTATACCATTGATAATATCACCATAAGATCTGCATCAGGCGGACCGGCTCCGCAGCCTCAGGAGATCCGCGCAGGAATAGATTCGGCATTAAGCCGTTTTATCAGAACAAGCATGATGCGATATGCAGGCAAAGTACATGCATGGGATGTTGTGAATGAACCTGTAAATGATGGATCAGGTACGGTAAGGACCAATACAGGAACAACAACCGGTGATATTTTTTACTGGTCGCAATACCTGGGCAGGGATTATGCACTAAAGGCCTTTCAGTATGCAAAGGCTGCTGATCCATCTGCGCTGCTGTTCATTAATGATTATAATCTTGAATCAGATAACAAAAAACTCGATTCCCTCCTGGCATATGTTCAGGAACTGAAACAAAAAGGTGCGCAAATAGATGGCATCGGTACACAGATGCATATCAGTGTAAACACGCAAAACGCCGGAATTGAAAGCATGTTTCAGAAACTTGCAGCCACCGGCTTAAAGATCAGGATTTCAGAATTGGATGTGAGGGTGAACCCCTCGAATATAGCGGGCTTTGTTCCAACTGAAGCGCAGCTGAAGGCACAGGCTGACAAGTATCAGTTTGTGATGGAATCATTTATCAGGAATGTGCCGGGACCCCGGCGCTATGATGTTACTTTCTGGGGTGTTGCGGATAGCGACAGCTGGTATGTAACGGTTCAGAACAGGGCAGAATATGCACTCCTGTTTAATGCGGCTTATCAGAAGAAGCCCGCATATGCTGGATTTCTTAAAGGATTAAAAGATCAATAAGAAGATGAAAAAATTAAAATAGCAGTTTTAGCGTCTCGTGTAAGCAATCGTTAGAAAGGAGGGATGACTCTTCATCCTTCCTTGTTTTAAAAAAAGGGTTCAAAAAAAACATAAGCAAACCCGGAAAAGTATTCATTTTGTAGCTTAGACTATTGCACATGTTATTATTAGGAATTGATTTGGGTACGTCCTCCGTAAAAGTTTCTGTTGTTGATGCAACAAACGGCAAATGCATGGCTTCTGCCCAGTTTCCCGAAACGGAAGTTGATATTATTTCCATGCAGGCCGGCTGGGCCGAACAAAGTCCTGACCTTTGGTGGGAGCATGTAAAGCAGGCTATCCTGAAATGCAATGCTTCACATGCTTACGATCCTGAAGATATTTCCGCTATTGGTATTGCCTACCAGATGCATGGGCTGGTATTGATTGATAAGGCACAGAAAGTTTTGCGCAATGCCATCATATGGTGCGATGGAAGAGCAGTAGATATAGGCGATGCTGCATGTATGGAGATGGGTGAAAAATTCTGTTTATCACGGCTTCTTAATTCTCCCGGAAATTTTACAGCCAGCAAACTGGCATGGGTAAAAGAAAATGAAGAGGACCTTTACCGGAAAACAGATAAGATCTTATTACCAGGAGATTTTATCAGTATGAAATTTACCGGTGAAACAACCACCACCATTTCTGCTTTATCCGAAGGGGTATTCTGGGATTTCCAGAAACATGAGGTCTCTAAGGAACTGATGCAATATTTTGGCTTTGATCCTTCCCTGATCCCTTCAATACAACCACTGTTCTCACATCATGGTTATATAAAAGAGAACGTGGCCTCCAGGCTTGGATTAAAACCCGGCATACCGGTTTCCTATAAAGCAGGCGACCAGTTGAACAATGCTTTTTCACTCAATGTAATGCAACCCGGTGAAGTGGCCGCTACCGCAGGCACTTCCGGAGTGATCTATGGGATCAGCGACCAGCTTACTTACGACCGGCATTCAAGGATCAACAGCTTTGCACATGTTAATCATGATCAGGATAAACATCGTACAGGTGTTCTGCTTTGTATCAATGGAGCGGGTATATTTAACCGGTGGATCAGAAATATGTTTGGTGCACACACCAGTTATGAAAGCCTGAACATGGAAGCTGCAAAGATAAAACAGGGAAGCCATGGTCTTTTTATGTTGCCTTTTGGAAATGGAGCAGAACGGATGCTCAATAACAGGTTAATTGGGGCACATGTTCACGGACTGGATTTTAATATACACAATGCAGGTCATTTGGTAAGAGCTGCACAGGAGGGGATTGCTTTTGCATTCAGGTACGGACTTGATATAATGAGAGAGAACGGGATGGATCCGAATATAATAAGAGCAGGAAGGGCTAATATGTTCCTGAGTGATGTGTTCACCGGATCTTTTGTAAATGCAACAGGTGTGCCGGTGGAATTATACCCCTCTGATGGAAGCATTGGTGCAGCCATGGGAGCCGGAATGGGTAATGGAATTTTTGCAGATCCGGCTATGGTCTTTGCCGGAAGAAAACCATTGAAACTGGTGCATCCGGAAAATGAAGCTTCCTTCAATGAAGTATATGAAGAATGGAAACATTTGCTGGAAGTACAATTACAAAAAACCTATGAGGTCGGTCAGTTAAGCTGAGGCCATTCATTTATAAATCAAAACAATGACAGTAGCAGTAAAAACGAAAACCTATTTTAATAATATACCGCAGGTCAGGTATGAAGGAAAAGAATCAGATAATCCATTTGCTTTTCGCTGGTACGATGAGAAAAAACTGGTAGCAGGCAAAACCATGAAAGAGCATTTCAAATTTGCCTGTGCTTACTGGCATTCGTTCAATGCCAATGGCTCAGATCCATTTGGCGCACCAACGCATCAGTTTCCATGGGATGCATCTGCAGATCCATTAGGAAGGGCCCGTGAAAAAATGGATGCCGCATTTGAATTCATTACAAAAATGAACCTGCCCTATTATTGTTTTCATGACGTGGACGTAGTGGACTTTACAGATGATATTGCAGATAATGAAAAGCGCTTGCAATCAATAGTAGAATATGCCGCTCAAAAACAAAAAGAAACAGGCGTAAAATTATTATGGGCAACGGCCAATCTGTTTTCTCATAAAAGATATATGAATGGCGCCGCAACCAATCCTGATTTTCATGTGATGGCCCATGCAGGTGCCCAGGTGAAAGCCGCACTGGATGCCACCATTGAGCTGGGTGGTGAGAATTATGTATTCTGGGGCGGACGTGAAGGCTATATGAGTCTTTTAAATACCAATATGAAACGGGAGAAGGAGCACCTTGCACGTTTTCTTCATATGGCGAAAGACTATGCCAGAAAGAATGGATTCAGGGGAACGTTTTTCATAGAACCAAAACCTGCTGAACCTTCCAAACACCAGTATGATTATGATTGCGAAACCGTGATCGGGTTTTTAAGGCAATACGATCTGCTTGGCGATTTCAGGATCAATATAGAAGTGAACCATGCCACGCTTGCCGGTCATACTTTTCAACATGAACTGCAGGTGGCAGCAGATGCCGGTGTGCTGGGTTCTATTGATGCCAACAGGGGCGATTACCAGAATGGCTGGGACACCGACCAGTTTCCAAACAACATCAATGAACTCACCGAGGCCATGCTGATCATTCTGGAAGCGGGTGGATTTGCAGGAGGCGGTATCAACTTTGATGCAAAGATCAGACGCAATTCAACTGATATGGAAGACCTCTTCCATGCACACATAGGTGGTATGGATGCTTTTGCAAGAGCGCTGGTGGTAGCTGATAAGGTGCTCAGCAGATCTGAATATAAAAAATTCCGTGAGGAACGTTATGCAGGTTACGACAGTGGACGTGGAAAGGATTTTGAAGATGGAAAATTATCACTTGAGGACCTTCGCCGTTTTGCCATTGAGAATGGTGAACCGGAAGTAAGAAGTGGAAGACAGGAATGGCTGGAGAATATGATCAACAGGTATATCTAGAACTGAATCGTCAATGGGCAATCGACAATCGTCAATCGGAAGGAATCTGTTTTTAAATAAAGAAAATTCACGTTTCCCGATTCACATTTCACGATTCCCGCTTATCAATCCAAACAATAAACCAAAACTAAATGAATGCTACGCTGGAGACCTTAGACTGGATAGTACTGGGTGGTTATTTTGCAATTTTACTGGGCATTGCCTGGTGGGTGATCCTGCAAAAAAATAAAACCTCGGAAGACTATTTTCTGGCCGGAAGAAATATCGGGTGGTTCGTTATCGGAGCCTCCATCTTTGCTTCAAACATTGGAAGTGAACACGTGGTAGGTCTTGCCGGAACCGGGGCGGAAAGCGGAATGCCACTGGCGCATTATGAATTACACGCGTGGATCGTATTATTACTGGGATGGGTATTTCTTCCGTTTTATATGCGTAGTGGCGCATTCACCATGCCCGAATTCCTTGAAAAAAGATATGACAGCCGTTCAAGATGGTTCCTGTCTTTATTTTCAATTGCCGCTTACGTACTTACCAAGGTTTCCGTTACCATTTATGCAGGTGGTATTGTGGTTTCTTCACTCATTGGATCGGAAATAGTCAATAGTGGCTTCGGTCAGTTCATTGTTGATCTTTTTGGTCTCACTGCTGAAAATGATCCTGCATTCTGGATCAGTTCTTTCATAGTGGTAATCGTTACCGGGGTCTATACGATTCTTGGCGGTATGAGAGCTGTTGTGTATACAGAGGCATTTCAAACCATCATTCTGTTGCTGGGTTCAATGATCATCACCATCATGGGACTGAACGCAGTGGGCGGCTGGAATGAAATGAAGGCAACCGTTGGCAGCGACCATATGAATATGTGGCGTCCCGCATCCGATCCGGATTTTCCCTGGACGGGTATGTTGTTTGGAGGTACCATTGTAGGCATCTGGTATTGGTGTACGGACCAGTATATTGTACAAAGAACCCTGGCTGCAAATAATATTAAGATCGGAAGACGGGGTGCTATTTTTGGCGCTTACCTGAAGCTTGCTCCCATATTTATTTTTCTGATACCCGGCATCATTGCATTTGCACTGAAGAAAAAAGGGATCATTCATTTTGAAAAAAGTGACCAGGTATTTCCAACCCTCGTCATGTATTTATTGCCTGCCGGATTAAAAGGACTGGTTGCCGGTGGACTGATGGCGGCGTTAATGAGTTCACTGGCCTCTGTTTTCAATTCGGCATCCACCTTGTTTACGGTTGACATCTTTAAAAAACTAAAACCCGATGCACCGGAAAAGCAACTGGTAAGAACAGGACGCCTGGCCACCTCTGTG
Source organism: uncultured Chitinophagales bacterium (assembly GCA_946886475.1). The sequence continues at coordinate 16,312 of CAMPIQ010000033.1, forward strand.
ATTGTAGTGTTAGGTATGCTCTGGATACCCATTATGCAACGTATTGGAGGCGGCACCTTATACCAATACCTTCAAAACATCCAGGCCTATATTGCTCCACCCATTACGGCTGTTTTTGTAATGGGAATATTCTGGAAAAGAATGAATGCCAAAGGTGCTATTGCCACGCTTTTATTTGGTTTGCTGATTGCTACCCTGAGGATCTTTGCAGAATTGCAATATTCACTTGATGATGGATCAATTGATCCGGCAGCAACGGGATTGTTTGCTGAATTTGCAAGGGTGAACTTTTCACACATGGCCATATTTATGTTCATAGGCTGTGTGATCGTTTGCACCCTGGTGAGCTTATCATCCGGGCGTCCTGATTATGAAAAGATCAAAGGATTGACTTTTGGTACGCTGTCGGCCGAACAAAAAGCGGAAGCCCGTAAAAGTTATACCATCGCAGATATAATTGTATCCGTTATCCTGGTTGCCATAGTAATTGGCGTACTGGTTTATTTCAGGGGCTGAAGCACGCCATTCTAAAATTATGCATTTGGGGCACTTCAAAATTTGTCTATTATGAAACAAAGAATATTCATTGTAATAACATTCCTGTTTTCCGTTGCCATTGTAAATGCACAACCTTACAGGAACAGTAAACTGGATCCGGAAAAAAGAGCCAGGGATCTTCTGTCAAGAATGACAACTGATGAAAAAATAATGCAGACCCAGTGTTTATGGATTCAGAAGTCAACCATTTTAAATGGCAATGGTGAGTTTGATTCCATAAAAGCCATGGGGGCATTACAAAATGGATTAGGTGAGCTGGCCAGGCTGAATGAAAATGCCGGACCAAACAGTTATGGATATCATCCGGCGCAGGCGGCAGCATTATATAATAAGATCCAGCGTTTCTTTATAGAAAAAACAAGGCTGGGCATTCCGGTAATGGTGCATGAAGAATCCCTGCATGGTCAGCAAACCCAGGATGCAACCAACTTCCCCATTCCAATTGGTCTGGCAAGCAGCTGGAATGAACAACTGATCACCGAGGTATTTACCCATGTTGCGGAAGAAGTAAGAGCAAGAGGAGGACACCATGTGCTGGCACCCGTTGTTGATGTTACCAGAGACCCGCGCTGGGGAAGAACCGAAGAAACCATGGGCGAAGATCCCTTTTTGATCTCAAGACTTGCGGTTGCGCAGGTGAAAGCTTACCAGGGCAATTCAGTTTACCTTGGAAAAAATAAAGTGGCAGCCACCCTGAAACATTTTGGCATCCATGGGCAAAGTGAAGGAGGCCTGAATGTTTCACCAAGCAACCTTGATGAAAGAACAGCAAGAGAAGTTTTTTTTCCACCTTTCAAAGCGGCGGTTCAGGAAGCCAGCGTAATGAATGTAATGGCCACCTATAATGAATTATGGGGGTTGCCTGCACACATCAATTCTTATTTGCTCAGGGATATCCTTAGAAAAGAATGGGGATTCAAAGGCGTTATGGTCTCTGATTACTTCGCCATAAAAGATGTAAGCACTTTACATAAGATCACACCTTCAATAGATGAAGCAGGCCTGCTTGCATTCAAAGCAGGTGTGGATATGGAAACTCCGGACCCGGACGGATTCAGGAACCTGAAGCAATTTGTGAACAATGGTAAAATTTCAATGAAGGAACTGGATGAGGTGGTAACAAGAATTCTGATTACAAAATTCAGGATGGGGTTATTTGATGATCCATATGTGGACCCTGCCCTGGCAGAACAGATTGTTGGTAGCCGCGAAAAAAGGGATGTTGCCTACAAAGCGGCAACCGAATCCATGGTGCTGCTGAAAAATGAAAATAATTTTCTTCCACTTGATAAAACAAAATTCAGGACCATTGCTTTTATCGGACCCAATGCTGATAAGTGTTTGCTTGGCGGTTATTCAAGCAAGCCAAGGGTCTGCATTTCTCCCCTGCAGGCGATGAAGGAAAAATATGGAGCAAACATTAATGTGTTGTATGCGGAAGGTGTAAAGCTTACAGACAGGAACAACTGGTTTGCCGACACCATAAACCTTGTAGCTTCAATTGAAAACCAGAACAGGATCAGAGAAGCGGTGGAAATTGCCAGTCAGGCAGACGTAGTTATTTTATTTGTGGGAGGAAATGAAAGCATGAGCCGTGAAGGCTGGGCATCTAACCATCTCGGTGATCTTCCAACACTGGAATTACTAAATGGACAGCAGCAACTCATAAAGGAGATTGTAGCAACGGGGAAGCCTGTTGCAGCCTTTATCAATAGCGGGCCCCCATTAAGTATTGGCGATCTTGTGGAATCGGTTCCTGCTGTAATGCAGTGCTGGTACCTGGGACAGGAGGGTGGCTATGCCATGGTTGATGCTTTGTTTGGCGATATCAATCCAAATGGAAAACTCCCGATCACCTTTCCAAGATCTGTTGGTCACATTCCGGCATATTACAATTACAAACCCTCTGCACGAAGGGGATACAATCTTGGTTTCGATGTTAGCCCTTTGTTTGCATTCGGACATGGGCTCAGCTATACCACATTTGAATATGGCGTTCCAACACTTTCAACATCATCCATTAAAATCAATGGCACTGCATCAGTTTCCGTTATAGTGAAGAATACCGGCAAAAGGAGAGGAGCCGAAGTTGTGCAGCTGTACATTCGCGATGATTATGCTTCGGTAACCAGACCTGTAAAAGAATTAAAGGGATTTAAAAAGATATGGCTTGATCCGGGGCAATCGCAAACCGTTAGTTTTGAAATTACACCCGAACTACTGCAGTTGTTGGATGTGAATATGAAATGGGTGGTGGAGCCGGGCGATTTTACCATTATGATTGGAACCGCATCGGATAAGACGCAGGAAGTTAAATTGAAAGTAAACCCCCTGTCCCCCTGAAGGTTGAACTTAGATCTAATAAAGTTTTTGAACATTGCATTGAATGAATGATAAAAAGGATAAAGAACACATTGACCTAAGTTCTCCCTTCAGGGGGACAGTTGGTGCTACAGGGGATGGTGCTTTAATTCATACCATGCGCTGGTTTGGTTCAAACGATCCTGTTAGCTTGTGGGATATCCGCCAGGCCGGATGTACAGGTGTTGTTACCGCCCTTCATCATATACCCGTTGGTGAGGTCTGGCCTATTGAGGAGATCAATAAAAGAAAAACTGATGTTGGATCGGCCGCACTTGAATGGAAGGTCATTGAAAGCCTGCCTGTAAGTGAAGACATTAAAAAACAATCCGGCCTTTACAAACTACATATTGAAAATTATAAACAAAGCCTGCGTAATATCGCTGCCTGTGGTCTGGAAGTGGTTACATATAACTTCATGCCCATTCTCGACTGGATGCGCACCGATGTTCATTATGAATTGCCTGATCGCAGCAGGGCCCTTTATTTTGAAAAAGCAGCCTTTATAGCCTTTGATCTTTTCCTTTTAAAAAGGCCCGGTGCAGAACATGAATACAACATTGTTCAAAAGGAGAAAGCAAAGGCCAGGTTTGAAAAGATGTCGGTTGAAGAAAAGGAAAACCTGTATCGCAACGCCTTACTGGGATTGCCTGGAAGCGAAGAACGTTTTACAGAGGAACAGATCCTTTCAGCATTAAAAACTTACCGGAATATTGATGCGCATAAATTAAAACAACATCTTTTTTATTTTTTGGAGCAGGTGGTTCCTGTTGCTGAAGAACTGGGATTGAAAATGGCGATACATCCTGATGACCCGCCTTATCCTATTCTGGGTTTGCCAAGAATAGTGAGTACGGAGCAGGATGTTGTTGAGTTGCTGGAAGCAGCGCCCTCACCTGCTAATGGTTTATGTTTTTGTACAGGTTCATTTGGGGCAAGGCCCGATAACGACCTGGCCGGAATGATCAGCAGGCTGGGAGATCATATTCATTTCCTTCACCTTCGAAATACGAAAAGAGATGAAGAAGGCAATTTTTATGAAGCAGATCACCTGGCTGGTGACACTGATATGTATCAGGTAATGAAGGAAATTGTTTTGTTGATGCAGAAAAGAAAAATTTCCATTCACATGAGGCCCGATCACGGCCACCAGATGCTGGATGACCTTCAAAAGAAAACCTATCCGGGTTATAGCGCAATAGGCAGGTTAAGAGGACTTGCAGAATTGCGCGGACTGGAAATGGGCATCAGGGAAAATATAATACGGTCTTAGCTTAATTGAATAAGAAGAGTTATAGATCATCAATAACATCTTTATTGCCTCCGCATCCCATAACGAGATCCCAGCCTGCGGGGATGCCAGATATACATATTGGGGAATTAAGCCGGAAAGACAGGACAACTGTTATAAGCCGGTATTCTTCCGATGAGCCGTCAGGTTGGTGACTGTATGGTACAGCGATAAAGTACAAGTCCAGGAAATAGCTATGGATGCAACTCCATTGTTTGTATTCTTCCGGCAATGTAACAGCGGATCCTTAGAAAGCAGGGCTTTATTATATGAAAAGGATAACAGTATTTTTTGAATAAAATTAGAGGTAGAACCCGGCTGCCACTTTCGGGTATATTTATTGTTGTCACTATAATAACTTAACTATTTTATTATTGTGGATACCAGATTATTTGAAGCAAGGCCCGGTGTTAGTGCAGTTTTATTACCAGATCCTCCAAATTTTACCATCATAGCCACCAGTGATGATTTCATCCGTACTACTGGTTTACAGAGGGATGAAATTAAAGGGAAGGGATTTTTTGAAATTTTCCCCCCTGGCATGGATAACCAGTCAGACAACGGGTTATTACAATTACAGGCATCCTTCACGCAAATTGCAGATCACAAAAAGCCGCACCTCATTCCCCGGCTTCATTTCAATTTAGATGGCGGACAAATTGAAAGATACTGGAGGGTTCATAATGTTCCGGTATTAGGCGATGATGGGGAACTGCTTTATATCATCCATTCGGTTGATGATGTTTCTTCCATGGTTTTTGCTGATAAGCGGGAAGAAGGTTTGAAAGGTATAGAGAAAGCGTACAATATATTCATGAGTGCACCGGTCATCATCGGTATACTTCGCGGTGAAAACTACATAATTGAACTGGCCAATGAAGGTTTGCTGGAGGTTTGGGGAAGAAAGGCGGATGTAATTGGCAAACCTTTACTGGTTGCGATACCGGAATTAGAGGAGCAGGGTTTTATTTCCCTGCTCAATGATGTTTGTATCAGGGGCGAACCTTTTTATGCCTATGAATTTCCCATTAAGCTGAACCGGTTTGGAAAAGAAGAAGTGCTGTATTTTGATTTTGTATATAAACCTGTTTATGAAAATGGTACCACCGGCCGCGCCAGTGCAATCATCAGCGTGGGCCATGATGTTACCATGCAGGTATTGGCCAGAAAAAGGATACAGGAAAGTGAATCAAAATACCGGAACCTGTTTGAATCAATGGATCAGGGTTTTTGTGTAATGGAAATGATCTATGATGCAACAGGGAAAGCTGTTGATTATAGATTTCTTGAAACCAATTCCGTATTTGAGAAACAAACGGGATTAAAGCATGCAAAAGGCAAAACGGCATTAGAGCTCGTTCCCAACCTGGAGACACATTGGTTTGAATTGTATGGTAAGGTTGCACAAACCGGTGAAACCATGCGGTTCATTGAAGGGTCTGCAGCTATGGGAAGATGGTTTGAAGTAAATGCATTTCGATTAGAGGATCAGGATATTCCCAAGGTGGCCCTGTTGTTCACAGATATTACGGAACGTAAAAAAAATGAGGAAGCCATCAAACAAAGCGAAAGAAATTTGCGCAATACCATTTTGCAGGCGCCAGTAGCCATGAGCATTCTGAAAGGAAAAGATTTTATAGTGGAAATAGCCAATGAAAGAATGTATGAATTATGGGGAAGAGGAAAAGAAGAGTTGTTGGGCAAGTCAATTTTCACCGGCCTTCCGGAAGTGCGGGATCAGGGTTATGAAGAAATTCTGAAAGAAGTATATACAACAGGCAAAACCTTCACCGCATATGCCATCTCTGTAACCCTTCCAAGGAATGATACTATTGAAACCGTGTATATAAACCTGCTGTATACGGCATTCAGGGAAGGGGATGGAACCATTTCCGGAATAATGGCAGTAGCTATTGACGTAACAGAACAGGTAGAAGCCAGGAAAAAAATTGAGGAGCTGGTAGCTGAAAGAACGAAAGAACTGGCAGAAGCCAATAATGCCTTGCTATATAGCAATATGGAACTTCAGCGTTCCAATATCAACCTGGAAGAATTTGCCTATGCAGCTTCTCACGACCTGAAAGAACCCATGAGAAAGATCCAGTTGTTTACTGACCGGCTGAAGGAACGTTTGGGAGAAAAGCTGGAAAAGGATGATAAAAATTATTTTGACAGGATACTTCAGTCAACCCAGCGAATGAATACGCTGATAGACGACCTGTTGATGTATTCACATGTAAGCAGGGGGGCGCCAATTGAGGAATTTGTAGACCTGAATGAAAAAATTAAAAATGTACTGGAAGACCTGGAAGTGGAAGTGGAGGAAAAACATGCAAGGGTAAGGTTTGAAAATCTGCCCACCATAAAAGGCAACCGGCGTCAACTTCAGCAGCTCTTTCAGAATATTATTGGCAATGCCATCAAGTATGGCAGGCAGGATACGCATCCGATTATTAATATCCAGTCCCGGCAGGTGAGCGGTGAAGATGAACCCCAACATGTGATCCCGGAAAAAAGAAACCAGCCATTTCACCTCATTGAAATAAAAGATAATGGCATTGGGTTTGAGCAGGGTGATGCCGACAGGATCTTCAATGTTTTTACCCGGTTGCACGGAAATTCAGAATATAAGGGTACAGGTGTGGGTTTGTCCATTGCAAGGAAAGTGGTGGAGAACCATGGAGGAACGATCTGGGCTGAAAGCAGACCGGGAGAAGGAGCCGTATTCAAAATGCTGCTTCCGGCATAATTGGTGTTGGTGAAACATTCATCATTTAATTTTTTTAGTTAACATGCCTGAATTACCAGATATAGAAGTGTTCACCCGCAATCTTAAAAAAATGTATGCGGGAAAGCAACTGTCAAAGATCAGGGTGGTCAATGGAAAGAAATTAAAAGACAAACCAGGAACACTGGTACGGAAACTTGAAGGCAGGAAACTGCTGGATGTTTACAGGGCAGGAAAGGAAATGCGGTTTGAGTTTTCGGGCGGGCAGTTACTTGGCCTCCACCTAATGCTCACAGGAGATCTTCATCCATTTGTAAAAAAGAATGAAAGAAAATCTACGATTGTTGAATTTCATTTTAAAGACGGCAGTGGCCTTGCACTCACCGACAGGATGAAGAATGCCAGTGTAAAACTCGATCCGGACGACAAAGATGGTATTGATGCACTGGATAAAAAACTGAATTATAAAAAGCTTAAAGAGATATTGAACAGGAAGGCAAATATCAAAAACGTATTGCTCGATCAGAACACCATTCGTGGAATTGGAAATGGATATTCCGATGAGATACTTTGGAAAACCGGCATTTCTCCCTTTTCTGTTGCCAGCGCCATACCGGATGAAAAGATCAAAGAACTTGCAAAAAATATCAAATCAGTATTAAGATCCGCAGTCACTAAGATTTCAAAGAAATATCCCGGCCTGATACAGGGTGAAGTAAGGGATTTTATGCAGATTCATTCAAAGAAGCTTACCCATAGTCCAACAGGGGCGCCAATAAAAATGGCTGACAGGGGCATGCTGAAAACCTTTTATACAAATGAGCAGACCTTATATGCCTGATGCACCTGAATCCCTGTTTTATAAATGGAGTTATATTAAAGATCCAGTTTCCAGATACTGACTGAAGGAAGTGAACCCGCGTTTTTGCTAACAACATAAGCGGTATTGCCTTTCCATAAGAATAGAGGAGCAGGTCCCAGATCAATATAACAGATGGACCATTGTTCTGTTAATAAATTATACAAGTGTAAATTGGATGCCTGGTCATAAAAGAAAACATAGTTATTAGTACGGCCGGAATGATTCGGGTTACCGGTCCAGGTATGATGAGACCGGGTTCCTGTATTAACATCATATATTTCAATATCATTCACTGGTCTTTTATGTTGTATGGTTCCCTGTAGCCAGATTGAATCATAACCACCAAACCAGAATATTTTATTATCTGTTCCAATGCTTTGGGCTCCCGCTCTGGGTTTTGTCATGGTAGTTTGCGACCAGTTACCGGTTGAATGATCATAGATATGTACACGGTCTGAATATCCATAACCCAAATTCATTGCGTGGAATCCACCGGCAAAAACGAATCTTGTACCGGATGTTGCAAGGGTCATTTCATACTGGTCCATATTATGCATTGAAGTTGACCAGCTATTGGCAGATGTATTATAAATGTCTATTCCGGTTGTGCTTCCGGCAAATACAGCAATATTGTTAATGCTGGCAGCATTTGAAATATAATGACCCAGGTCTTTGTAATGCAGGGCGTCTGTTGAAGGATCAAAAATATCAACCCCTGTTGAGGAAATGCTGCCATTGGTACCACCTGCAAAGATCACTTTATTGCCTGCCTTCAAACCATGGATCCCGGTTCCTGGCATGCTCAATTGTTTTGTGTTCCAGTTATTGGTATTGGTGCCGGAATTATAGATATGAAAATTCTGGCTGGTGGAATAGGGCGGTGATGAGGACGATCCTCCTGCAATAAATACCAGATCCTGATTGGAGAAAAGAGCAACATCATTACCAATAGTTGAAGGATAGGAAGACCAGGTCATACCCAAAAGATCATAGGTATGTACTTCCTTTGAAGGAAGACCTCCGTTCACGCGTCCTCCTGCTATAACAATTTTATTTCCGGCAATCGTTGTTTTGAAATCCGAAACAAAAAATTCATTGGTTGTTATAAATGTTTTCAGAAATGGACAAGCGGATTGCATAACAGATTCAACCCGCACCTCCATAGTATCCCTTGAATACAATCCGGTGGCATCAGTTACCTGTAATTGAAAAATATAAATCCCCTCTGTGAGGTTGGATGCCATCGTTTGAACGGAGGTGGGACTGGCCAGCACAAATGAAGGAGGCCCGGTGATGTTTGTCCATTGGTAAGCGGTGATATTATTGTCCGGGTCGGAGGATGTGCTTCCATTTAAAAGAACTGAATTAACCGGGAGAATGATGGTTTGGTTATCGCCCGCCCTCGCCACCGGTGGATGATTCTGGTTTGGATCATCAACCACTACCTGCATGGTGTCCTTTGCAGTGAGCCCGTCATCATCTGTAAGAGAAAGCTCAAATTGATAAATACCTTCTGTAAAATGCTTTGCCTTTGATATTAAATGAGCAGGATCAGTAATTGTGACGTTTCCTCCGGTAAGTTTTGTCCACCTGGCCGTAGTAATGGTACCATCAGGATCAGATGATGCAGATCCATTTAATTGCACACTATCTGCAGGTAATTGAATTGTCTGGTCGGGACCGGCATTGGCAACAGGAGGTTTTTTTGATCTGTCATCGCCGGGCTGGCAATTTTCGCAGGACAATTCTTTTTCGCACGAAAACAAAAACAGGACGGTACAACAGGTAACTGTTATCAATAACCATTTAACGGTATATACAGCCCTTTTTGACATATCATCAGTTAAGCAGTATCTGATTCAGGCAATGATATCAAAGATAGTATGGAATATTTACGGAGCAATCCAGATCATCCTTCAGGAATATGTTCCGGATGGGGGGTAGAGTTGAAAAAATTCTTCCCCTTGGTCATCACGGAATTACTTCAATTCATCAAGTTTGTTTTTTTAAGCATGCTAATTGAATTCCTTTTGTTGTGAAATAAATTTTTAAATAAAAACATTACTTATGAAACAGTTGCAGGTAATTCTAGGTGGCCTGCTGATTTTATCAGCCAGCTTTATGTTGCAGGGACATTCAAAAGGGGGAGATCATTACCGGATTTTCCTTAACAATAAGATGGTGCTGGAACAATTTGTTCTCAACAGATCAGCTGATCCAACGCTTTCTTTAATCGGGGCAAATGAAAATGACAGGATGATCGTGCATTACAGTCATTGCGGTAAGGCCGGCAGTGCAAGAACGATCAGGATTAAGAATAACAAGGGTGAGATCCTGAAAGAATGGAAGTTCCCCGATACAAGGCAAACCGGCATGCAGCTCACCGTAAAGGACATTAAAGGTTTAGCCAGAGACGGCAGCATCTCACTTTACTATGCGTCAAAGGAATTAAATGCAGGTATGCAATTGACGAAGCTGGAATGGAATTGAAGAAAAGGAAAGTGAAAGAGAAAGAGAAAGTGAAGGCGTGTAGGTCATTGCGGGCGAAGCAAACTTCCGTTTGTTGCTTCGCTTCACGAACCCTTTTTACTTTTGATGCTTCCTTCCTTTCGTTGTTGTTTAGGTAAGATCTTTGAAGTCTTCAAAAATAAGCGCACTATTCCCAGCAATTGATAAGCCCTGTCATGCTGTCTGTGCCGCATATTGCGGTAACGAG
>CAMPIQ010000034.1 GCA_946886475.1 uncultured Chitinophagales bacterium
GCTAATAGTTCCCTCAAATCATTTCAGCCCCAAAATAGCTATGTAATACAACGGGAAGCCTGATGCCATTTTCATCCTGGTTATTTTCAAGCAGGCATGCGAGTATTCTTGGTAATGCAAGTGAACTTCCATTTAATGAATGTACCAGTTGGGTTTTACCTTTTTCATCTTTATAGCGGATCTTCATACGGTTGGTCTGAAAGCTTTCGAAATTTGAAACAGAGCTCACTTCCAGCCACCTTTCCTGGGCTGCGCTGTACACCTCAAAATCGTAGGTAAGGGCAGAGGCAAAACTCATGTCTCCACCGCATAGTTTTAATATCCTGTAGTGTAATCCTAATGATTGAATAAGTTTTTCAACATGGTCAACCATTTGTTCCAGCACTTCATAACTGCCTGAAGGGTGAACCAGCTGAACGATTTCAACCTTATCAAACTGGTGGAGGCGGTTTAAACCGCGAACATCCTTACCATAGCTTCCTGCCTCTCTTCTGAAACAAGGCGTATAGGCCGTCATTTTTACAGGCAGGTCATTTTCTTTTAAAATTTCATCGCGGTAAATATTTGTTACAGGAACTTCAGCGGTTGGTATCAGGTAAAAATTATCTTCTGTTGCATGATACATCTGTCCTTCCTTATCGGGCAACTGGCCGGTACCAAATGCCGAGGCTTCATTCACTAATAGTGGCGGCTGGTATTCAGTATAACCGGCCCTGGTATTATAATCAAGAAAATACTGGATCAGTGATCTTTGAAGTTTGGCGCCCTTGCCCTTATAAAACGGAAAGCCACTGCCTGTTATCTTATTCCCAAGTTCAAAATCAATAAGGTCATATTTTTTTACAAGGTCCCAGTGCGGTACCGCCCCTTTATACAGTTCAGGTTTACTTCCGCCGGTGCGAACGATCTCGTTGTCAGCCGGAGTTTTTCCTTTTGGCACTATCCCGGATGGCAGATTGGGTAGTTGAACCAGGAATTCGTTCAGTTGTTTTTCAACTGCTTCAAGTCTGGTCTGTATAGGATCTAACTGGTTCTTAAAATTTTCAACTTCTTTCTTTTTTGTTTCGGCTTCTTCTTTGAAACCCTTTGCCATCAGCATCCCAATTTCTTTGGATGTTGAATTCACCTTTGCTTTTGTATCATCAAACTGGAAAGTGAGTTTCTTTCTTTCATCATCCAGATCAATTATCCTGTCTACCAGGTCAGTATCCTTAAAGTTCTTTACCGCTAACAATTCTTTCACTCCTGCCGGATCATTTCTTAAAGCATTCAGTTGAAGCATTATTCTTAAATTTTAAAGGGCGGTAAAGATAACATTAGTTCAAAGTTCAAAGTTCAATCTCCTGCTTTGCAGTTCTGGCAATGAAAAGGATTGATCAACCGCTGGCTGAATTGCATGCACCAAATCCCCCCGCTTCGTATTTCGTTCTTCCTATTGTATTTTTGCCTGTATGAACTATAGTGATGATCTACAAAGCAGGTGGTGGAATTTAGAAGGAAAGTTAGTTGAGCGCTTTGGAAAAAAGCCCGATGTGGAGTCGGTACTTTTTATGATTGGCCTTCAGGAGCTGGGTGACATCCGCGAAAAATTTACAAAAGAGCAAAAGCAGGATCTTATGCATATTGCTATTTGCACTGTGCTTTCTCCCAGCGGATATTATGAGCTTTCTCATGTTGATGAAGATGGCTGGCCTCATTTCAGGCAATTAATGGCCATGCCTGATATGCATCCCATTGAGCAGGAGAATTTTTTAAAAGACCATATCCTGCTTTATTTTCAAAACCAGGAATTCGTATGAGGCTGAATAAATATCTCCTTTGCTTTTTTTTCCTGGCAGCATTTTCCTACCTGCCATTAACAAACCTGCTTGCGCAACAGGATATCAGGATCAAAAAGAAAGACCGTAAGCGTGATGTTGAACTGGTAACCACAGAAGGCATTATCATTTTGAGATTAAGCGATTCTACACCGCTGCATCGTGATAATTTTATCAGGCTGGTGAAATCAAAATTTTATGATAGTGTGCTTTTTCACCGGGTGATCCCCGGGTTTATGATACAGGCAGGTGATCCCCTGAGTAAAAGTTCAGTGCAGGGCCAGGCCCTGGGCAGTGGCGGACCAGGTTATACCATCCCGGCAGAATTCAGAAAAACTTTATTCCACAAGAAAGGAATGCTGGCTGCAGCAAGAATGGGTGACAATGTAAATCCCCAAAAGGAAAGCAGTGCAAGCCAGTTTTATATTGTGCATGGAAGAACATTTACGGATCATGAACTGGACTCGGTTCAGCGCGTAAGACTGGGTGGATATCAATTACCGTCCGGACACCGTGAAGTTTATAGAACTTTTGGAGGCACACCTCAACTTGATCAGAACTACACCGTATTTGGTGAGGTAGTTAAAGGTTTGGATGTTTTGGACAGGATCGCATCCGCCACCACCAGTAAGGCTAAGGACAGGGACCGGCCTTTGAAGGATATCAGGATCACAAAAGCAAGACTTATAAAAAGAAAGAAATATTGATAATTACCAGCCATCACCTGCCTGTCTAAAATAATTCCGGTACTTTCAACCCACATTTCTAATATTTGCAACATAAATTAAGCTTATGAATTTACCGGAGAATTTACGTTACACAAAAGATCATGAATGGATACGTGTTGAAGGCGATGAAGCCATCATTGGGATTACTGATTTCGCACAGCATGAATTAGGGGATATTGTATACGTTGAAGTTGAATCTGTAGGCAAGCAATTAAATGCAGGAGAAATTTTTGGAACGGTTGAAGCAGTAAAAACCGTTTCTGATCTATATCTTCCTGTTGCAGGTACAGTAACAGAGGTAAATCCTAAATTAAACCAGAACCCAGACCTTGTTAATACTGACCCTTATGGTGAAGGCTGGATGGTGAGGATGAAATTTAATGAAGCTGGCGACATAGATGCACTGATGGATGCACAGGGTTACCAGAAACTGGTAAGCTGATCGAATCCGGGTTTTAAATAATTACGTATATAAAAATGGTGTTTCATTACATCTGATCTTGGGTATCAAAACCACATACGAGGAAAATGAGTTGGTTGATTCTTTGCGTCTGAAGGATAGCCAGGCCTTTAGCTATTTGTATGGGCATTACTCAGGCGCCCTGTATGGGATTATCAGACAGATTGTTCCAGATCAGGAACTGGCTAATGATGTGCTCCAGGAAACCTTTGTCAATATCTGGCGCAGGATAGATTCATACGACGCTTTCAAAGGAAGATTATTTACCTGGATGCTGAATATCGCCAGAAATGCGGCTATAGATAAAACAAGGTCGAGAGGATTTCAGCAAAGCCTGAAACAAACACCGCTTGATGGTGAGATCAATTTACCGGGCATCAGGCAGGGTATAGACGATTATGGGTTAAAAAAACTGATCCATAATTTAAAGGATGAACAAAGATTATTGATCGACCTGTCATTTTTCCAGGGTTATACGCATGAACAAATTGCCCAGGCACTTCATATTCCATTGGGAACCGTAAAGACAAGGATTAGAAGCGCATTAATTCAATTAAGAGCACAATTGTCAAGGTGAATGTAAAAGAATACATAGCAGGCGGAATGGTAGAGAGCTACGTAATGGGACTGCTTCCGGAAACAGAACGGAGGGAGTTTGAATTGTTATGTAAGCAATATCCCGAAATTGCTGAAGCGAGAAATGCTTTTGAACTTACACTGGAACACCAGTTACTTTCAGATGCTATAAAACCTCCACATCATCTGCAACAACAGATTGAGGAAAAGCTTTCAACCACTTCCGCAGAGCCCAACGATTATGAACTGGAGCAGGAGTCAGCCCCTGTAAGGGATTCGGGGATTTGGAAGTGGCTTGCCGCTGCCTCCATGATTCTGCTTGCGGGTGCCGCTTACTGGGCCATCAGCTCCAATAATAAATACCGTGCATCACAATCAAGATTAGCCGAAGTTGAAACCAGATTAAAACAATCAGAAGATCAACTGGCCTTGAAGTCGCAATCTTTACAGCCCAGATCAGATTTTAAAATGGCAGCCATAAAAGATGCTTCAGCATCTGCCACCATTTACTGGGATACCATTAGTAAGGATGTGTACCTCATGATCAATAATATGCCTGCACCTGCATCAGGCAAACAATACCAGCTCTGGGCCTTATTGCCAGATGAAAGCAGCGCTCCTGTTAACCTGGGTACCATTGATTTGAAACAGGAGAGAATTATGTATAGAATGAAGAATATACAGAATGCCCGTGCATTTGCCATAACCGTTGAACCCAGGGGCGGAAGTTCAAAACCTACAACAACTCCAATGGTGTCGGGAGAACCCGTAAGCCTGTAATGGTAATTACTTACCGGCGTTTATCTGAATAACATTATTCCGGAACTTTTTATTTTACATTGCAAATATGTTGAAAGGGAAATTTTTCACCTCAAAGAAGGTTGCAATAAGCTGGTTCATCATTATGTCCTGCCTTTTTTTCATTCCCGGATCTGCTTTACCTGAAAGAAAAGTAGATATACCATTAGATAAACTGATCCACATCTCATTTTTTGCACTATTGGTTTTCTTATGGAGATCAGCATTCCCCGGTAATAGCAGGTATTATAACACTGCAATTTTTACTGTTGCGGTTGTATATGGATTTCTGGTTGAGGTTATGCAGGGATGGCTGGTTGCTCAGAGATCATTCGATATTTACGATCTTTTTGCCGATGCTTTTGGTGCTGTTGCAGGATTAATTGTGTGGGCTATGGTATATAAAAAAAAATAAACCCCTGTAGAAACAGGGGTCGCAACCAAAACTAACTGCTTATGAGAAAATTTATCTGCTTTGAATTGTAAAATTAATTATTCAAATCTTAATATGCTGTTACCACTTTGTTATGCTCTTCTAAACTTTAGATCAGTTGATCCTGTACTTTTAATTATGTGATACAGTTATATCTTGCATTTATTATGGCAAAGAGTTTGCCACTTTTCTTACAGATCACTTTATGAAAGGAAAATTAACTACGATCATTTTATTGATCATCCTGCTTTGTACCTCAGAATCATCTATTGCACAGTTGAAAGGATTCAGCATAGGTCCTTATTTTGAAGCGGCCTGGCCCAAGGGCGACTTTCTTGAAAAGAATAGAAATGGTATCGGTTTGGGGATTGCTGCAGATATCAAACTGGGGGCAGGCATAAACCTGACGGGATCTGCAGGTTATTTGAGGTTTTTTGGCAGATCTGATGGAAAACCCTTACCGGCCTTTCCTGTCCGGATTGGATTGAAATACAAACTTCCCATAATTTATCTCAAGATGGAAAGCGGTACTGCCAGGATGGGTAACGACCAGGGCACGGCCCTTATACTGTCGCCTGGAATAGGGGTAAGGATTTTTGGGCTGGATGTGCAGGGAAGTTATGAAAGCTGGCTGGCTGATGAAGGCAGGAGCTTTGCTGCTTTAAAGATCGCCTATCATTTCTGATCCTTAATCCCCGAAAATCTCATTGAGCAAACCTGCAAGCCGGATACCGCCTTTTAATAGTCTGTCCTCCACTATATGGATATGATCAACACTGTAACGGTAAGCCAGTCTTGGATTTTCTTCTTTTATCTCATGATGCAGGGTTTCAGCAATGGAATAGGATTCATAAAGCCATTTGCTCAATGGGTCGGCCTGTAATCTTTTTCTTTGCTCCTTCGAGCTGTGGTTAATATGTTTTACATATTCAGTATAGCTCAGTTGCTGGTCGTCTATCATTTGCGAGTCCCATACCCTGTGCAGATTGGATGGAGTGCTGAACCATTGAACCCTGATGGTATTGCCGCCTGAAGTACCAACAGCACTTACATGCAGCGGCTGGTGGATATCGCCAACAAAATGGATCAGTAATCTTAAGTACATCTGTTTTTTTTGTTGAGGCAATTGTTGGTTTTTGAGTTCTTTCACAAGAAAATTAATTCCGGTATAAGCATTAACAGTTGTATCATTTTTTAATACCGCCTGCATTTGTTCATAACTCAATCCTTTCTCAAAATTGATGTAATGCCAAATATCCAGGTATTTATAACTGGAATCGGATTTAATGAAATCTGCCCAGTTACTGCTCATGGCAACTGATTCAGTACCCAGAATTTTTTTGATCTCTTTCCTCGCTTTCGATGTCAGGTATTTGTCGGCGATCTCTCCCACTATGCGATGGCCCAATAGTCCCCAGGCCATAGACTGTACCGGCAGGTATATAAAAAGCCAAATGAGTACTATTCTGAAAATCTTATTTACCATAAAAAAATTTAAGGAGCCGTAAAATTAAGTGATTCTGATATGAGGGAACCTGCCCAATAAACACTACTCCATTATTTCAGAATAATGGGTGAGCAGACCTTCCTTTGACATACCTTCAATTACAACACGAAAAGCCGACGACACATCATTATTATAAAAAGTAAGCCTGATCTTTTTATTGGCCTTGCTGGTTTGTAACAATGGGTTCCAGTATAAAGTGGTCCGCATATCCGGTTGTTCATTTCTTTCATCAAACCTGTCATAGTTAGGTGAATAAAATTCCCTGATAGGCGTGTAGCCTGCTATTTTATTTGTAGTTAACCCCGGTCCTGTTTTGTTCATATCATTTCCCCTTCTTGTATAAATAGCAATAGCACCTCCGCTACCATTAAATCCGCCCAAAAATGGAGGCCTGAATACTTTTATGTAAGCAATATCAGAAACCGGAATGGTAGTCACCATCTCTATATCAGTGGAGATCTCATCAAGGTATAAGGAAGGAGTGCTTCCCCTCCAACTTAATGAAGGAGGATTTCCACTGATAATTAACCCGGCTACTTTCCCCTGCAGGTATTGCAAAGCCGATAAGTAAGCGGATGAATGAACATCATTTACAAGGTCGAACTGATAGGCATCGCCGCTGAACATACCCGATGTATATTTTTGATCGAGTTCCTGCACCGTTGTTTTTTGCCGGGCTTTTACGGTTACGCTTTCCATGAGCTCTCCTTTCAGCAATTCCTGGATTCTTAGGGTTTCTGCGGCCAGTAAAGAATGCCGGTAACTTCCTGTGCTGTCATAGAAAAGTTGTTTTGAACCAAAGTTTTTACTGAATGCGGTGTAATCAGGAGCAGAAAGCCGGTTCATCATGAACCTTGCTTCAGCTGTTTGAAAAAATTTGGATTTGAGACTATAATACACTCTCATAGTGTCAAAAAGTATGATGCCCGGATCATTGAAACTTCCATCCTGATCAATCGGCATAATGATCATCCTTGTTGCCGTATCTTCCTTTACCATCAGCACTATATGATCTGTGCCGGTGAGTTGTGATTTTGCCACCCCAAATAATTGCCCGGATAAGGATAGGTAATTAGTGTCCCTGGGATACCTGATCTCGGGAAGCTTACCTGATACAAGGTCTTCCCACTTAAATCTTCTCCAGCCATTCGTTAACATTACAAGATCAAGATGATCTGAAACATTTTTGTTGTTGGAAGAAAAATAATAAGCCGGATTATGCACTTTTCCTTTGATCTCACTGCTCAGTAAAAAATGAGAGATAATATTGCTTGATGAATCCGATTCAATGGCTGCATCAGTAACTGAAATGGACAATGCGGCCCCGGCCAGTTTATCGGGAACCGTGATTTCAATTTCATTTCTTTTTCTTTTACCCATTCCCCAGTGCAGTACTTCCATCTTTGTATCAAAACTGTATTCATGATTGTTGATGAAGGTGATCCGCTCTGCAACAGCATTCCATTCATTATCGAACAGGGTGATGGATAAAATTCCGGAGGGAAGATTACTGGTAGGTATCACCCGCTTTGCCGGCTCACCTGCATTCAGATGAACAGATGTTTTGAAAGCCATTCGCTGGTTCATGGTGCCTACAAGGTGCACCTGTTTCAAAGCATCCGGCAATATGCGGCTTGTGTTAATGATAATGGTTTGCTTAGAATCTTCGTTGTTTACCAGCATGGAGATACCTGACTGGCGTGCCTCAGGAAGCGCTGTGGTTTTCATCAATCCGTCAGTATCCTTCCATTTAGCCACATAACCGGCGCCTGCACCTGGGTTCAGCATCAAACTTCCCATACCATCGTGAACTGTTTGGAAAGAGTCTATAAAATTATTTTTATTATCTGTGATGATGCCTTTTACCGGCACAGGATTTCCAAACTGATCTGTTGCTTTGAAGGCTATCCTGTTTAGTAAACCTTCCACAGCATCGCCTCCTTCGGGGAAAAATTGCAGGCTGGTTACCGGAGCGGGTCTTTTATTTTTTGCCACGGTTTGATTCTTTGCAATTACCCTGATGTCTTTTTGATAAAGGAAGGCGGTATCGAAATTAAGCATCCATTTGGTATACGCTCTTACATGAATGAATTCGCCTTTATAATCTTCGGGTATTTCAAATTGTCCGTTGGTAGTGCCTTCAACAATCGGACTTACTGAATGTGAAAGAAGTTTTCCATTGACTCCTATCCAGTCCACATAAAAGGTTTTACTTGATTCTACAGGATAAAGATCTTCTATCAGATAAGCTTTGAACCAGATGGTTTCCCCGGAATAATAAACAGGTTTATCATAATGCAACCATGCTTTTTCGTGCTGAAATTCATTTCCATATCTGGCAATAACAGAATCAATTTGCTGGCTCCCGGCGTTCAGGAAAAACAACAACAAAAAACAGGCAGACAGTAGTTTGTTCATGACGCTGACAAGTTACTAAGAAAGCTGTTTCGGTGGGAGTTGTTAACAGAATTGCAACAACTAACGGCCAGTGGCCAGTGGCTTACATATTCCTCCTGTACTGTCCACCTACTTCATACAATGCATGTGTGATCTGACCAAGTGAACAATATTTTACAGTTTCCATCAATTCAGCAAAGAGGTTTCCATTGTTGACCGCCACTTCCTTCAGCTGTTTAAGTGCGGTTTCAGATCTTTCTTCATTTCGTTTCCAGAAAGCATGCAGGTTCTGGATCTGTTGTTCTTTCTCTTCTTTTGTTGACCTGATCACTTCATTGGGTAAAATGGTTGGACTGCCGTTTTTATTGAGGAAGGTATTCACACCAATTAGAGGCAGCTCACCAGTATGTTTCTGGTGTTCATAAAACAGGCTTTCTTCCTGGATCTTATTTCTCTGGTACATTCTCTCCATAGCACCCAGCACACCGCCCCTTTCCGTGATCCTGTCAAACTCTGTCATTACAGCTTCTTCAACCAGGTCGGTCAGTTCTTCAATTGCAAAACTTCCCTGATTGAAATTCTCTGTTTTTGCCGTGCCCAGTTCCCTGTTTATGATCAGCTGGATGGCCATTGCTCTTCTCACACTTTCTTCAGTAGGGGTTGTAATGGCCTCGTCATACGCATTTGTGTGAAGCGAATTACAATTATCATAAATAGCATACAAAGCCTGAAGTGTGGTGCGGATATCATTAAAATCAATTTCCTGCGCATGCAGACTGCGGCCTGATGTCTGGATATGATATTTTAATTTTTGTGAACGGCTGTTGGCCTTGTATTTATGCTTCATGGCCTTTGCCCATATACGGCGGGCCACGCGGCCAATTACACTGTATTCCGCATCCATTCCATTGCTGAAAAAGAAAGAAAGGTTGGGTGCGAAATCATCGATATTCATTCCCCTGCTCAGGTAATACTCCACGTAAGTAAATCCATTGGAAAGAGTAAATGCGAGCTGGGTTATTGGATTGGCTCCTGCTTCAGCAATATGATAACCTGAAATGGAGACACTGTAAAAATTCCTGACCTTCCTCGTAATGAAATATTCCTGCACATCACCCATTAACTTCAGTGCAAATTCGGTAGAGAATATGCAGGTGTTCTGTGCCTGGTCTTCTTTTAAAATATCAGCCTGCACGGTGCCTCTTACCTGTTGAAGCGCTTTTTCTTTTAACTGCTCATAAATTTCCGGAGGCAATACTTCATCACCACTCAGTCCAAGTAATTTTAATCCTAATCCATTATTTCCATTAGGTAATCTTTCGGGTGAAGATGGATTGAAATAAACAGGTTGATTTTGAATTTTAAATTTTAAATTTTGAATCTTCTTAACTTCTTCCCACAACCCATTCTCCTCTATATATTTTTCACACTGCTGGTCAATGGCGGCGTTCATAAAGAAGGCCAGCAGCATGGGAGCGGGGCCATTGATGGTCATTGAAACAGATGTCTTTGGATCGCAAAGGTCAAACCCACTGTATAATTTTTTAGCATCGTCAACTGTGGCAATGCTTACACCACTGTTCCCGATCTTTCCATAAATATCCGGCCTGTAATCGGGGTCTTCACCATAAAGCGTTACGCTGTCAAATGCAGTGGATAAACGGATGGCCGGCTGTTCAAGAGATACATAATGAAACCTTTTATTGGTTCTTTCCGGTCCGCCCTCACCAGCAAACATCCGGGTTGGATCTTCTTCAACACGCTTTAATGGAAACACACCGGCTGTGAATGGGAATTTCCCCGGAAAGTTTTCCTTTAATCGCCATAATAGAATATCGCCCCAGTCCTTAAACCGGGGAACGGCAATTTTAGGTACAGCTGTTCCGGACAACGATTTCGTGAATAAAGGTTGTTGAATCACCTTGCCCCGAACATCATATTCAAAATAGGGTTTCTGATACCGGCTTTTTGTTTCTTCCCATTCATTGATCAGCTTTTTGCATAATGGATAAAGCTGATTATCCAAATGAGTAATCTGTTCTTCAACAGCATTCAGTGCTATTTCATTTCCTTTTGATCTTAAAATTGACCTGGCACCATGTAACTGGTAAAGTTGGGTGGCAATGGAGGCCTGTGCTTCAGCAATCCGGTTATAATTCCTTACTTCATCGGAGATCTCTGACAGGTAACGTATCCTTTTAGGTGGTATGATCTGCGATTTGGTACTGGTATCGCTGGTATGGCGGTGCAGTTCAATCTGGCCCAGTGACCTTCCGGTTTTTTTTCTGATGGTGGTGATGAGTTTTTCGAACAATTCATTTACTCCGGAATCATTGAATTGGGCAGCAATGGTTCCTACTATGGGTAACTCCTCGTCTTTTGCATTCCATAACTGGTGATTGCGTTTGAATTGTTTGCGAACATCATGAAGTGCATCAAGCGCACCTGCCTTATCAAACTTATTAATGGCCACCACATCGGCGTAATCAAGCATGTTGATCTTTTCAAGCTGTGATGCAGCACCATATTCAGGTGTCATAACATACATGCTTACATCGCAATAATCAAGAATGGATGCATCACTTTGACCTACTCCTGCACTTTCAAGTATTATCAAATCAAAATCCGCAGACCTGCAAACATCAATGGCTTCCTGTACATGAACACTTAATGCTTTATCGCTTTCTCTTGTGGCCAGGGAACGCATATATGCTCTTGGAGAAGAAATGGAATTCATCCTGATCCTGTCTCCAAGTAAGGCCCCGCCGGTTTTTTTCTTGGAGGGGTCAACAGAAATAACGGCAATGGTTTTGTCGGGGAATGAATTCAGGTACCGCCTCACAATTTCATCGGTTACTGACGATTTTCCGGCACCTCCAGTACCGGTGATACCAAGAACTGGAGATCTTTTTTGCTGTTCTCCCACAGATGGGGAAACCGGACCCTCCGCCTGGGTTTCCACTGCCACCTTTTTATTTTCTTTTTTACCTTCCTGCCATTGCTTTGTTAATAAAGAATAATCCTGTCCTGCCTCGGCTAAACTGATAGCCCTGGCAATACGCCTGATATCTTTTTTTTCGTTTAAGGGTAACTGGCCATTCCATTTTTCAGATGCGTTCCAGTAGTCCGATTGTTTTGATGAACCGGATGCATCTCTATTCGGTGTACACTTCAGGATCAGGTCTTCAATCATTCCCTCAAGACCCATTTTACGCCCGTCATCCGGAGAATAGATCCTTGTTATTCCATAGTCATGCAATTCTTTTATTTCCTGTGGCAGGATAGTGCCACCACCCCCTCCGAATATCTTGATATGTCCGCATCCGTTCTGATCAAGCAGATCTTTCATGTATTTAAAGAACTCTACATGTCCGCCCTGGTAAGAAGTAATGGCAATGCCCTGTGCATCTTCTTCAATGGCGCATTCTACTATTTCAGAAACACTGCGGTTATGTCCGAGGTGAATGATCTCAGCGCCTTTACTTTGTAATATCCTGCGCATAATGTTAATGGCGGCATCATGGCCATCAAATAATGATGCAGCAGTAACGATACGGATATTGTTGTCAGGTTGATTCATATATTATAACAATCGAGCGCAATTTAGCTAAAAACAAACTTAGGCAGATCAGCCTTGTGGCTTCTTCAGCCCTGCGGTGGTCAGAAATGCGGGCAGGTTGATAAACTTTAAACCAAAGGGTTTTTCCATTCCTTTTCTTCCTGAACCAGATGACAAAGTTCAACCTTAACATTGTATTTATTGCGAAGATGCCGGCATAGTGAATCTGCAGCATAAACACTACGGTGCTGACCGCCGGTACAGCCAAAACTTACACTCAGATTTGAAAAGCCCCGTTTTATGTATTCTTCAACACTTATATCAACTATATCAAAAACACTGTTAAGGAAATCCTGCATTCTTGTTTGTCTTTCAAGGTATTCCATTACAGGCCTGTCTCTTCCGTGTATCTCTTTGTATTCATGATGTCTCCCAGGGTTATCAATACCCCTGCAATCAAATACAAATCCTCCTCCATTTCCACTATTGTCGGCAGGTATGCCTTTGCGGTAGGAGAAACTGCAGATGTTTACCACCAGTTCAGTTTCCTCGTTGGCCTGTATGGGTGTAAATTTTTCAATGATCTCATCCTCAATGCAAAGGTGTAATACCCTGATAAATTCAGGAACGGAAATCCCAAGCTTGTTGTTTTCCAGAAACCAGCGAAGGTTTTTCAACGCTGCGGGTATACTGGTGAGGAATTGGGCTTTTCTTTCAAAGAGTCCTCTGAAACCGTAAGCTCCCAGTACCTGTAATAGTCTGATCAAAACATATCCATTGTACTGGCTTCTGAATACTTCGCGGTCTATTTCATGTCCAATGGTGTATTCAAATGAATTCATGTAGTCTTCCAGTAAACGCTCTTTCCATACATCGGTAAGATTGGCCCTTGCCTGCCAGATCATACTGGCCACATCGTACTGGGGAGCACCTTTCATGCCGCCCTGGAAGTCTATAAAGTGTACTTTTTTATCAGGGGTGACCTGGATGTTACGGCTCTGGAAATCCCGGAACATAAAATATTTATATTCCGTATGCGTAAGGTAGTTGCTCAGTGCTTCAAAATCATCAATGAGCTTTTGTTTGTCGTATGGTCTGCGCAGGCCGTCAAGAAAATAATATTTGAAATATAACAGGTCTGCCATGATCGCCTGCTTGCCAAATTCCTGGTTGGTCAGGCATTTTTTATAATCCAGTCCCTCATCGCCTTTCACCTGCAATATGGCAAGTTCGTGCAGGCTTACTTTAAAGATCTGGTAAACCTCTTCTGAAAAACCTTTTTCCTCCAGCACATTCAGCAATGACACATTTCCATAATCTTCCTGGAGGTAAACCATGCGGTCCTCGCTAACGGCATAGATCTCCGGAACATTCAGTCCTTTTGATTTGAAATGTTCAGCGAAATAAATAAAGGTTTCATTTTCGGGAACATTGATACCATGAGTGGCAATTATAGTTTTCCCTTCTTCAGAATACATTCTGAAATACCTGCGATCGCTACCGGATTGTTCCAGTACGTCAACCTGCGATGGTTCCTTACCTGTCCATTTCACATATAGAGCTGATACTTCGTCTATCAATTGCTGCATTGAACAAATGTACCTATTGGCGGTATAATGAGAAAATGGAAATTGGGGCCGGATAATGCAGGCGACGGTCTTACAACTTTGCATTCCGGGTTTTGAAAAGTTGTATAGCGCTGAAGCCTGATCCAGTCAGATGCCCCGGTTCCCATCTGGAATGCTAATTGCTTCCCATATACCTTTGCACCGGAATAAAAAACTAAAGATGAAGGCAATGATCTTTTCAGCTGGGCTTGGTACCCGTTTCAAGCCCTGGACAGACAAGCATCCCAAAGCGCTGGCAGTTGTAAATGGGAAAACGCTACTTCAGAGAAATATTGAGTACCTGCAGCAATACGATATCAGGGATGTAGTGATCAATGTTCACCATTTTCCCGATCAGATAATTGATGCCATAGAGAAAGCGGATGGATGGGGAAGTACCATTACCATCAGTGATGAGTCGCAAGAATTATTAGATACTGGCGGAGGGTTATTAAAAGCCAGGAATTTACTGTATCGCGAAACGCTTATTACCATCAATGTGGATATGCTCACCGATCTCAATCTGAAATACTTTCTTGCAAAGCACCAGCAGGAAAATTCAATGATTACCGTTGCGGTAACAAAAAGGAAAACTTCACGCTATTTATTGTTTAACAAATACAACCGGCTCATTGGCTGGCGGAATACAACAACCGGTGAAGAAAAAATAGTGATTGAGGCAAAAGATATTTTTGAAAAAGCCTATAGCGGTATTGCTTTGTTTGAACCCCAGGTATTTGATGCCATACCTTTTTCAGGTAAGTTCTCACTGATCGATCTTTATCTGGCCCTGGCGCCTGAGAATAAGATCGCCTGTTTTGACCACACCGGAGATAAATTACTGGATGTAGGGAAGCCGGAAAGCATGCAACAGGCAGAACAAATGTTTTCTTAATTCACATGCCGTTAAAACTTTAGCTCCTGTATCATCGGATCATTTGGTTTATTTTTCAGTTTTAAAGTAGATAAGCATGAAAAGAAATATCCTTTTTTTATTAGGCATTTGTTTTTTTGTAAGCGGAACCGCACAGGTGAATTATGATCACCGTAAAGCTTTTGATCCTGAATTTTATCCTCATCATGGCAATGAGTTCAGAAGTGCCGGCGGACAACCAGGACCAAAATACTGGCAGAACCGGGCCGACTATGATCTTGCCTGTACATTAGATACTTCCAGTCACAGTGTTTCAGGTACGGTAGAGATAATGTATACCAATAATTCACCGGATGATCTTGATTTTCTCTGGCTTCAGATGGACCAGAATATTTATCAGAAGGATTCAAGGGGTTCGGCAACAACCACTCAAACCGGAGGTCGCTGGGCCAATGCAGAATTTACAAAAGGATATGTTACCAGATCAATTACTGTAGATATCAATGGACATAAGTATACCCCCAAAACCACTACCACGGACACACGCATGCAGGTATGGCTGCAACAACCGTTAAAAGCATCTGGTAATAAAATAAAATTAACCATCAGCTATCAGTTTCAGGTTCCGGAATATGGTACGGACAGAATGGGCAGGTTATCTACGGTGAATGGATGGATCTATGAAGTGGCACAATGGTTTCCCAGGATGGCCGTTTATGATGATATACGGGGTTGGAATACCCTGCCTTATTTAGGCGCAGGTGAATTTTATCTTGAATATGGCAATACAGAATTTTCCATTACGGCACCTGCGGATATGATCATTGTTGGTTCGGGTGAACTGGTGAATGAAAAAGAGGTACTGACGCCGGTTCAGCAAAGCCGTCTGGCTTCAGCCAGATTAAGTGATAAAACCGTTATTATCAGATCAGATAAGGAAGTTAAGGAGCGCAGTTCAAGACCAAAGAGTGGCAATCTTACCTGGAAATTCAGGATTGAAAATACAAGGGATGTGGCCTGGGCAGCATCCAAAGCTTTTGTATGGGATGCGGCAAAAATAAATTTACCCAGTGGCAAAACATCACTTGCCATGAGTGTGTATCCGGTTGAAAGCATCAAAAAGGACGGATGGCAGAGAAGCACTGAATTTGTAAAAGGAAGTATTGAGCATTATTCAAAAAAATGGTTTGAATATCCCTATCCTGCTGCTGTAAATGTGGCCGGAGTAGTTGGAGGAATGGAATATCCGGGCATTGTGTTTTGCAGCGCATTTGCCAGCGGCGCCGGACTGTGGGGCGTAACAGATCATGAATTCGGACATACCTGGTTTCCTATGATCGTTGGAAGCAATGAAAGGAAATATGCCTGGATGGATGAGGGGTTCAATACTTTTATCAATGAACTTTCCACGAGGGAATTCAACAAAGGTGAATATGCCGAATTCTCTTTTTTTGATATGGACGAAGCAGTACAGGATGCATTTACCTACCAGGTAGATCCTTTAGGTGCAACACCTGATGTAATTCAGCAACACAATCTCGGTACCATTGCTTATCAAAAACCGGCGATGATGCTTGATGCATTAAGGAATGTGGTGCTGGGCCCTGAACGTTTTGACGCAGCCTTTCAGGAATATATCAAACGCTGGGCTTTTAAACATCCTACGCCCTGGGATTTTTTCAGAACAATGGAAAATGTAAGCGGTGAGGATCTGGGATGGTTCTGGAGAGGATGGATATTCAATACCTGGAAGCTTGATCAGAAGGTGGCAGGAGTAGTATATAATGAGAAAGACCCCAAAAATGGTTCGGCGGTAACACTTGAAAATATTTCTCAAATGGTAATGCCCGTTACGGTTATTGTGAAAGAACAAAACGGCAAACAGCATACGTTCAATCTACCGGTGGAAATTTGGCAGCGCGGTCCGGTTTATACATTCAATGTAAATTCAACCAGTAAGATCACCGACGTAATTCTTGATCCTGAAAAAAAATTGCCGGACGTGAATAGAAAGAACAATAGTTTGGATAAAAAGGGTTTTTAATAGCCAATAGCCAATAGCCACCAATAGCAAATAGCTAGTGGCTATTGGCCATTGCCTCCAGCAACTCTGCCAAGGCTGCTTCTTCCAGTATCATTCTTACTGGTTTTCCACCTTTTGAATTCCATTTGATCAGTCTTATGCAATCCTCATCTATTTCAATTCCTGTTATATCTCCGTCATTATAACAGCAACAACCTGTATTGAAATAGCTGGGTTTTAATTTCAGATAATCGGGTGAGATGGTGGTGTACTCGAATTTCCTTAGCTGAATTTCTTTCTGCAGGGATTCGATCATGCTTTCATCTTTCATTTGCCGGGCAAATAATAGACTGCGGTACAATCTTTCAATGTGCGTTAATGATTCAAAAACAGGTTGATGAGTATGCCCTGTGATCAATAAGAGGTTTTTCTGACCAGCACTCCAGTCATACATCATCTGGTTGTGTGTGGTTTTTAAACTGGCATCATAAGCCGGAGTGTTGGGGTTAATCCGTAGAAAAGATTGCAATGGCGCCCAGATCTTTGATACAAAGAATTTGCTGAACCAGTTACCGTCGCTCACTGCATCGCCCTGGTGACCATGGGTGCAAAAAATATTCAGTTGCGCATTGTTTACGCTGGTCTGCAGCAATACGCCTTCGTGAATAGGCACGTCCATATCATAGATTTCCCTGATCTGGAAAAAAGCAAGCGGATCATTCTTCCAATAAAGGTCATGATTGCCTATTATCTTAATGAACCGGTTGGCATGCGCAAATTTTTTTTCTTTTTCAAATGCCGGTTGCTGGTTTTTTTTAACGGACAAGAACATATTTTCCCAGAGTTCCTCACAGTCGCCCAGGGCTATATAAGAATATCCTTTTTCAAAATAAAAATCGAGGGCGCTAAGGTAGTTCAACTCGCAAAGCATAAAGTCGTCGGCTCCATTTCTTGCGCCTTTATGATGGTCAGAAAAAATAATGAACTTTTCCTTGGTGCAGTCAAAGGGTATTACAAGGCCTTTTTTCTTTTCAGATTTTATGATGCAGTCCAGCAGGGAACCAAGGGCACTGAAGATCCTTTCTTTATCTGGTTTGGATGTGAACCTTTCCGAAGCCCACATCACGGGTTTAAGTAAAATTTTCCTGAGCCAGTTTAACATCAGTTGAGATTATATTTCCTGATCAGTGCAATCAATACTCCATTTGTCCATCCAAAACCATCCTGAGAAGGATATTCTCCTCCACCGGCTTCAAGATCCGTATCCACCACATTATACTTCTCCATTAATTTACCTGTTGCGGAATATACTTTCTTATTGAGTGCCACCCATCGCTTTGCAATATCCTTTGATAAAAGCGTTTGCCCATAATTTTCAAGTGCCTGAATGCTTATCCATTGCAAAGGCGCCCATCCATTGGGAGCATCCCACTGCTGACCCGTGTTTTTGGTTGTGGTTACGAGTCCGCCTGCTTTTAGAAAGCTTTTCTTTAAAACAGGCGCTGCAATTTTCATTTGCATGCTGTCTGCCAGCTGTACATAGAATGGGAACATACCCGCCAGCGTTAAAGAGGTGGACTGGGTTTTTGAATAAATAATATAATCTGTATAGAACTTCAGTTTTTTTGACCAGCAATATTTTTGGATGGCACGTTGTCTTCTTTTTGCCAGTTCCTTGTATAATGCAGACCTTAACATGTTACCACTTTCATCATAAGATCTGGCCAGTGTTTTTTCCAGGTGAAAGAGCAAACTGTTCAGATCAACCGGAATAATAGCCGTGGTTTGAATGGTGCTTAGGTCTTTTCCATTTCTGAACCACCGGCTGCTGAAATCCCAGCCGCTTTCTGCAGCCGAGCGCAGGTTGCGGTAGATGAATGCATGTGAATCGGGGTGATGCCGGGAGGCTGTTTTTACATCTTCATAATATGATTCCTGTCTTGGAACAGAAAGTTGGTCATAGTACCGGTTTAAGATATTTCCATCAGGCATTTTTACCACATGCATGGTTTGAGCCGTTCTGTCCATCCAGTAATTATATTCTTTTTCCAAAACCGGTTGGTACAATACATAGGTTTGATTGCCTTTTACCTCTGCCAGGAGGTCAATCATCAAACTGAAAAAAGGAGGTTGTGAACGGCTGAGATAATAGGATCGGTTTCCGTTGGGGATGTGTCCGTACCGGTCAATAAGGTAGGCAAAGTTTTGTACCATATCCTCAAGTAATTCATATTGTCCACTTTCCTTTAATCCAAGCATGGTAAAATAAGAATCCCAATAATAAATTTCCCGGAATCGTCCACCCGGAACTATATAGGGTTCCGGTAAGGGAAGTAAAGAAGAACCCTGAACCAGCGTGTCACTTTTTCTTTTCAGAACATTCCACAATTCATTGATATGGTCAACTACATTTTCTTTGGTGGCTTTGTATGTAACAATAGGTTCTGCGGGGATGATAAAATTATTTTCTACAAATAATTTCAAACTGAATTTAAGGTTCGGATTTTTCTTTATGTTCTTATACGCCTCTACAATTTCAGCCGGATCTTTTTTTGGAATGCAATCCACAAAGGTTTTACTGTCAGGAAAGATCCTGGCCATCTGCACATCTGTGAACAGTTCGCCATAGATCTTATCCGGCGTAAGCACCGTTTGGGCATTACCAATGTAAAAGGTGCATAGAAAAAAGAAAAATAAAAGCTTGCGCATGGAAAAGTATTAGATCAAAGTTTAAAGTTTAAAGTTCAAAGTAGCGCCGTTCTCTTCAGTGACTTTGCATAAAAACCCGAGGTTAATTGCTTTTTTAGCCCGGTTCACTTTTTAAATTGAAGACTTTAATGTACTGATCATTCACTACGGGCGCAAAACCTTTAATTAGTATCTGGCGCTTTTACTCCGGTCATACTGATCTCCACATTTACGAATTTTGGAAGTGCGGAAACCTGCACGGTTTCTCTTGCAGGAAAATCGCCCTCAAAATATTTTCCATATACTTCGTTGACCTCACCAAAACGGTTCATATCAGTAATGAAAATGGTTGTTTTTACTACATGGCTGAAATTAAATCCGGCATCCTGTAAAATATTTTTCAGGTTTTTCATCACCTGGTGGGTTTCCTCCTGGATATCTTTATTTTTTAACTGCCCGGTGGAGGGATCAATACAAATTTGACCAGAGATATAAATTGTTCCATTTACAATTACTGCCTGGTTGTAGGGACCAATAGGTGATGGCGCATTGCTGGTATTGATAATTTTCTTTTCCATTATACGAATTACCCAAATTAGAATGAATTCACGTAAAAAATTTTTGATAAGGCCAATTTGTCAAATTCATACAAATTGGTGTATTTCGCGTGATGCATATTGTAGTGATCTGTAATGAAGCGCAGAAGGCTGAACTGTTAACTAATGGTTTTTCGGGTGATCAGGAACCTGTATTTCTGAATGACCCGGAAGAACTCAACGGCATTCATCTGCCATCTGCCATTATAGACCTTCAGTTTCAACATGATCCTGCCAGGATAAAACTACTTGGGTCTTTCCTTCCAGCCCTGGTTATAATAAACAGCGTATCATTTGTTTTACTGGAAACAAATACTTCTTTTGTAAGGATCAATGGCTGGTCTTCCTTTTTGTCATCCACCCTTATTGAAGCTTCCTGTATATCCGAAGAATTGAAAAAAAGAACAGCTGATGTTTTTCAGCAGTTCAATAAAACGCCAGCATGGCTGCCCGATGTACCAGGCTTCGTCACTCCGAGAGTGGTGAGCATGATCATTAATGAAGCTTTCCTTGCACTGGAAGAAGGCGTAAGCACAAAGGAAGAAATGGACACAGCTATGAAACTGGGAACAAATTACCCTTTCGGTCCTTTTGAATGGGCCAATAAGATAGGGATTGATAATGTTCTTCAATTGCTAAAAAAATTATCATTTACGGAAACCCGTTATTTGCCTTCTTTCCACCTGATTCAGGCGGGCACTGCATCCTGACAGTATTATTTATCCACATCTATTTGTTTTAAATGCGGGTATGCTAAAAAAATTAGTAATTTAGTGTTCCAATAAAACCATTAATATGGAACCTGTCAACTTTCATTTGCCCGGATACCGCATAAACGAGTATTTGCTTGTGATCAAACCCCAGGAAGAACTGTGGCAGAAGATCATTAAATTAAAACAGGAGTTTGCCGGCAAATACCAAATGCCCATGGCTAAATATCTGAAGCCACACATTGCACTTGTAAATTTCATGGTGCTTGATATGATGGAAGAGAAAGTGGTGAATCGTTTACAAACCATATCCATGGGTATTGCTCCTTTTAAAATAGAGCTGAAGGATTTCGGAAGTTATCCTTCACACACCCTGTTTATTAATGTAGTTTCAAAACCGCCGGTACAACAAATTGTGAAGCGGTTAAAAGATATGCAGCGGTTAATGAAGCTCAACCAGGAAAATAAACCGCACTATATTGATGAACCTCATATTGCCATTGCCCGGAAATTAAAGCCCTGGCAGTATGAGAGGAGCTGGCTTGAATATTCAAACCGCCAGTTTACAGGAAGGTTCATTGCCGACAACATGTTATTGCTCAGGCGGACAGCAGGTGAAAAAACGGGTTTCCAGATCGTAAAAAGATTTGAGTTTATGAATTTGCCTGTGACAACCCGGCAGGCGAGTTTATTTCAGCCACCGGCTCCCCGGTTACCGTTTCACGCATGAGAAATTTTGAGGAATAGATCAGGCAACCGGTTGTAAGGATTATTAATCAGCAGGCACTATTCATTACCCACCAGGCAAAATATGGAATTTTCAGAAAAGCATACCGGCACTTTTAAAAAAGGACGGGGCGCGCAGATCAATACAAAGAACAGGTTCATCACCAGTGAGGTGACAAGGGAGCATTTGGAAGGGATTGACGAATGGGTTGAGCCTGATGTGGCCACTCAATACATCGAAGTTTTTCCAAAGACAATTGTAAATAAAGTGGATAGTCCTGATCTGAGCCTGATGTACAGCATGAACCCCTATCAGGGTTGTGAACACGGATGCATTTATTGTTATGCGAGAAATTCATTTGAGTACTGGGGCTATAGTGCGGGCGTTGATTTTGAAACAAAGATCCTGATAAAGAAAAATGCGCCAGATCTTTTAAGGAAATTCCTGATGAATCCAAAATGGGAACCGGTTCCAATAATGCTTAGCGGCAATACAGATTGCTATCAGCCTGCTGAGCAAAAATTCAGGTTGACCAGGAAATTACTTGAGGTGTGCAATGAGTTCAATCAGCCAGTTGGCATTCTTACCAAAAATGCCTGGATCATTAAGGACAAGGATATACTTCAGGAAATGGCCGGGAAAGGAATCTTATCCGCAATGGTGTCCATTACCACGCTTGATGAAGAGGTGCGCCGGGCCATGGAACCCAGAACAACCACAGGAAAGCAACGGTTACGGGTAATTGAAGAACTAAGTAAGGCGGGGGTTAGAATGGGTGTGATGCTTGGACCAATGATACCAGGATTAAATGAACATGAAATGCAGAGGATCATGAAACTCGCAAGCGAGGCGGGAGCCAGTTTTACTGCCTATACATTCATCCGGTTAAATGGCGCCATAAAATTGCTGTTCCACGACTGGTTGTACAAAACCTTTCCTGACCGCGCTGATAAGGTTTGGCACCTGATTGAATCGGGCCATGGTGGAAAAGTGAATGACAGCAGGTGGGGTATGCGCATGCGGGGAGAAGGAAATATAGCGCAACTGGTATCGCAACAATATAAAAAATACGGTAAGCTGTATGGGTTGAATGAGGACAGGTGGGAACTAGACGTGAGCCAGTTCAGAAGGCCGGGAGAACAGGGAAAGTTATTTTAATTCAGGTTCATGATTCAGTCGCTTTATGTATCACATTTTTTACAGGGATTGAGTATTGTATTCAAAGTGAAGTGGTAAATGAAGCAGGTTGATAAAAAAATGAAAATTATGTAATGACAATTTGTATGCACCCCCCTCTACATAGCAACTAAAATGTACCATTAGCAACAACAAAGATGAATAAATCTGAAGTACCTATAAAATTGAAACGCGTGCTGGCCGGGTTTCCATCGCCGGCGAATGACTACCTGGAGCCTGACCTGGATTATAATGCCTATTTTAAAAAAAATCCATCTTCCACTTTTTCATTCCGTGTGGAAGGGGAGTCCATGGTGGATGCCTTCATACCTCATAACAGCATTATAGTGGTGGACCGGTCTGTTAAGCCTGCGAATAATAGTATTGTAGTGGCCAGCCTTGATGGTGAAATGATCGTTAAACATTTGATCAGGTTGAAGGACGAAATTTTTCTTTTGCCCGCAAACCAGAAATACAAATCCATTAAGGTAGAACCGGGAATGGATTTTCGTATCTGGGGAACCGTAACCCATGTGATCATTGATGTATCAAATAGTTGAATATGGTAGCACTGATCGACTGTAATAATTTTTATGTTTCCTGCGAAAGGTTGTTTGACCCTGGTCTTCATCACAAGCCGGTGATCGTTCTATCCAATAACGATGGATGTGCCATCTCCCGAAGTGAGGAAGCCAAGGCAGGTGGCGTTCAGATGGCCCAACCCGCTTTTATGTTACCCCGCGGTCTCTCGCCCCACCTGAAAATGTTTTCTTCAAACTATACTTTATATGGCGACATCAGTGCAAGGGTAATGAAGGTGATCAGGGAACTGGTTCCGGTAACCGAAATCTATTCTATTGATGAAATATTCGCAGACCTTTCTTCTTTGCATAAAACTGACCTGGCAACCCTGGCAGCCAGACTACGGAAAAAAGTGGCCAGGGATACAGGCATCCCGGTGAGTGTAGGAATTGCTTCCACCAAAACACTAGCTAAAATGGCGAACCGGTATGCCAAAAAATGCTATTCAAAAGAGGGTGTTTATTGCGCCATTACAAAGGCACAACAGGAAGAGATGCTACGGAATACAGAAGTTGGAAATATTTGGGGCATTGGCAAAAAAAACGAAAACAAGTTAAGGCAGAATGGTTTTCATTCGGCCATGGACCTGCTACATGCACCTGAAGAATGGATGCGGAAGAATATGAGCGTGGTCGGCCAAAGATTATTGAATGAGTTAAAGGGGATCCCCTGCATACAATGGGAGACCCAGCCTGCTGCAAGAAAAAATATATGTACATCCAGGTCATTCGGAAAGCTGGTAACTGATAAAAAAGAAATGAAGCAGGCGGTGGCAAAGTTTACTTCAGCCTGTGCCGAAAAACTCAGGGCGGAAAAAACCTGTGCGCGGAAAATAAATGTATTCATTCAAACAAACCCGCACCGGCCCACCGACCGCCAGTATTTTCAATCGATCGACCTTCCATTGAAGGTGCCAACCAACCTTACCACTGAATTGATCAGGTATGCAATGGAAGGTTTGGAAAGGATCTTTCAGTCAGGGTTTCATTATCAGAAATGTGGCGTAATAGTAATGGACCTGGTACCGCAGGAAGTGGTGCAGGCTTCCCTGTTTGATAACAGACCAAGGGAAAGAGAGAAAAAGCTTATGAATTCGGTTGATACACTTAACAGGCGGTTTTCCAGGGACATGGTAAGGTTTGCTACCCAGGAGTACCAACATAACTGGAAACTGAAACAGGCCCATTTATCGCAGTTATTTACTACCCGGTGGGACCAGCTTCCAAAAGCAAAAGCTTTTTAAATGTTCAATCCTTTTTATCCATTCACACATCACCTGCTGGATGCCTTTGTAGCCAGTGGCAGGAAATATTTCGTTCGTCAGCGTTTTGAAAGAGGCAGGAATATGCTTGATGAGAACATCAGTGAATATTTTTTGATCACGCATTACGAAAGCCTCACTACCGCCATGGATCATTATGGAGCCATAGCATATGATCCGCGCAGGTATCTATACCATTGGGAAAATTTGGAACACCGGAAAAGACTGGAAACGGCAGCGGCGGGGCCGGAAGGGTATAAAATCTTTGCAGCAGTTTTAAAGCCTGGCTGGGACAGGCCCGCAGACAGGGTTATTAAAAATAAAATACGCAGGTATGTTGAGTTTCTTGGCTGGCATCCAGGAAGAGATGAGGGGGTGATCACCAACTACGAGCTTCAGTTCGGGGAACTTTATATCAGGATAAAACATGGGGGAAAGGAAGCAAAGATTAAATTTGAAGAAATAGAAAACCTCTCCTGATGTGTTATGATATTTCTTTTTCCACAACCATTGAAATGGTTACGGATTACCTGCCCGGGATCATTCCGGATCCGCAGATCGGGCTGAATTATGATATGAACCTTCACATTCAGGCGCAGGCATTTAAAAAATATCCCGTAGTTATTTTTGATGAAGGGCAATTCAGGCTTAAAGCTTTCGAGTGGGGGATCATTCCTGAATATATGAACACGCCGGAAAAAATAAAGAAAGGCAGAAATAGTATGTGCAATGCAAGAAGTGAAAAAATTGTTGAGGATAAAAGGAGTTACTGGCACAGGATCAGGGGAAAAAGATGTCTGGTTCCGGTGACAGGTTTTTTTGAACACAGGGAAGTAAAAGGATTTAAAAATAAGGTACCCTATTATATCCGGTTAAAAAGCAGGAAGGTTTTTTGTTTACCCGGGTTGTACCATTATCCTAATAAAGCCGATGTTGAAACAGGTGAGATCACCGGTACATTTACAATTATAACCCGTGCTGCCAATTCTATTATGTCTCAGATTCACAATAGTGGTGATCAGGCATTCCGAATGCCCCTGATGCTTTCGAAGGAAATGGAATTAAAATGGTTGCAACCCTTTCTTAGTGATGAAGAGATGCAGGAGATCTTTCATTTTGAAATGCCTTCAGAGCAAATGGAATATCATCCTGTATTTACCATCAGAACAACCAAAGACAGACCCGATGGACAGGATAAACTGGATGTTTATCAATGGGAGAATTTACCACCACTGGGTGTAGATACCACCACGCAAACTTTATTTTGATTCCTCCACTTTGATTTCTGAGGTGTACGGGTATTGATGCAGGCTCCGGTTTTCGTGTGTTCATCAACGGTAATTTTATTTATAACCATGTTGCAAAAATATTTTCTTTTAAAAGTTTGTTTAATTGCTGGCTATAGCTCTATCTTTGCCCCTCAAAAAAAATTAATCATGTCTCGCAAATTTAAATTTATCAATAGGAAGGCATTTAGCGTATATGGCTATAACCTTTGCGGGGCATGGTATTCATGGTATTAGGTTTTTAACGGCCTTTAAATAACCAGCCCCGCATCTTGCGGGGCTTTTTTATGCATCAAAGCCTGGGAAATAAAAACCGGAAGATGGTCCGATGATATGTACACGGGATATTAAATGATATTTTCCTCTGGTAAAATGTATTCCTTATGATCCAGGTGTAACCTTGCCGGGTTGACTGCAGGAAATTAAATTTTCTACGTTCAGTTATCCGGCATCAACAGCCGGTTATTGTATTGGGTTATGGATCAGATGATGTGCAATTCTGTAATACCATTATGTTTTAACGGATAGCAGGATCATTGAACAGGGTATAAGCTATCGCCAGGTGTTGCATATGCCGGCAATGCATGCATGGGCCAGTGAATTTATCAGGCAGCTGAGCCGGTTCAGGGTTGTACAAACCGGTCAGGTGATAGGATTCTCCATGCATCATGTAACCAATTAACCATGACCGTGACCATTTGGATACGGTCATTTAAAAATATTTTAAGTGAAACTAATAAAATTATGTTATTAACAATATAATTACTCAGTAAATTATAGTTGCCAATTCGTTATTCTCTCAAAGTTTTCTGTTTAGTAATTAATTGTATCTTTAC